>NZ_KV818070.1:879-97586 GCF_001814835.1 Streptococcus sp. HMSC072D07 | reverse complement strand
TTAGTCTCTACGAAGCGGTAGCCTGGAATATCCTTCTTAGGTTGTTCACCATCTTCGGTTGGATAACCTGGAATGTCATTCCCTTCCTTATCCTTGTGGCTAGTCTTAACCTTCTCATAAACGTGTTCTGTGTCACCGTTTGGAAGTTTCTTAGTCTCTACGAAGCGGTAACCTGGAATATCTTTCTTCGGTTGTTCACCGTCTTCGGTTGGATGTCCTGGAATTTCATTGCCTTCCTTATCCTTATGACTGGTCTTAACTTTTTCGTAGACATGTTCTGTGTCGCCATTTGGAAGTTTCTTAGTCTCTACGAAGCGGTATCCTGGGATATCTTTCTTAGGTTGCGAACCATCTTCACTTGGTGCTAGGATATTTCCTTTAGTATCAACAAATGAAGTATTCGGACGTACAGTAGGGATGTATTTAGCTGTAATTGGGGTTCCATTCTTATCAACACGTTTAACTGTTACTCCAGTTGCTCGACCTACAAATTCTGGCTCTGGTGTGAAAGTAACTTTTCCAGCTTCATCAATAGTATATGTACCCTCACCTGGTACCTTCTTCTCTGTTGTACCATCGTCAAAGGTCGGCTTAACTGTTTCATCAATTTCCACCGGAATTTCTTTACCATTGATTGTTACTTTTCCGCCTTCAAATGTTGGTGTTCCTGATTGAGGTTGTCCTTTCGGACCTTCTGATTCAGAATCTTTTGAAGTAGGTGTAACTGGGATAACAACTGGGGTATACTTAGCTGTAATTGGAGTTCCATTCTTATCAACACGCTTAACAGTCACACCTGTTGCTTGACCTGTAAATGTCTTCTCGGGAGTAAAGGTTACTTTTCCAGTTTCATCAATAGTATATGTACCTTCACCTGGAATTGTCTTCTCTGTTGTACCATCATCAAACGTTGGTTTGACTGTTTCATCAATTTCAACAGTTTTCTCAATACCATTAACTTTGACTTTTCCACCTTCAAATGTTGGTGTTCCTGATTGAGTTGCACCCTGAACATCTGTTGTAATAACATCCGAACTTGTTGGAGTTGCTGGTTTAACAACTGGAGTGTATTTAGCTTTTACAGGAGTTCCATTCTCATCTAAACGTTGAACTTCTACACCTGTTCCTTTTCCAGTAAATTGTGGTTCTGGCTTAAATTCTACCATACCATTATTTACAGTATAAGTTCCTTCGCCTGGAATGACAATTGGTTGATCTGTTGGTTTTCCTGTTTTTGGATCAATAAGTTCAAGACCCTTGGTTTCATCAATAGGAACAATTTTTTCCACTCCATTAACAGTAACCCTACCACCTAGGAATGTAGGCACTCCTTTTTGAGTTGCACCTTGAATGTCTTCTGTAACAGCATCAGTAGCTGTTGGAATTGCTGCCTTAACAACTGGAGTGTAGCTTGCTGTAACGGGGGTTCCATTCTTGTCTTCACGTAAAACTTCAACACCTGATGCTTGACCTGTAAAGGTTTTTTCAGGAACAAAGGTTACTGTTCCGTCCGGTGCTACAGTATAAGTACCTTCACCCGGAATAGTGATAGAATCCACAACATTTCCAGTTTTAGAATCAATCAATTTAGCTGGAACAGTGTCATTCATCTCAACAGTAACTTCTTTTCCATTGACAACTGCAGTTCCGCCTTGGAATTCTGGTTTTCCAGTTTGAGTTGCACCTTGAACATCTTCAGAAGTCGCAGGAACTCCAATAGGATTTACTGGGATAATTTGTGGCGTGTAAGTTGTCGTCACTTTAGTTCCATTTTCATCTTCTGCTCGCACAGTTGCTGGAGTAACCTTACCAGAATACAATTTATCCGTTGGACTAAAGGTTACCTTTCCAGTTGTTGGATCAATAGAGAATGTACCAATTTCAGTAGTCCCATCTTCAGCATAAGCTGGAGTTGTCTGACCTGCAGGAACTTCATTTCCTTCTTTATCAAGAAGTTTTACTGAACCTTGTTTAATTGGTGCAATTGCATCACCTTGAACAAATGTAGGAGTGCCTGTTTGTGTTGCTCCTTGAATATTTTCAGAAGTTGCTGGAGTTGCTGTTGGTGTAACTGGCGTAATCAATGGTGTGTAAGTTGTTTCAACCGAAATACCATTTTTATCTTTAGCCTGTACACGCACAGGTTGAACTTCACCACTATAAGTCTTATCAGTTGGGGTAAAGACTGCAACGGCTTGTTCACCAACTGTTTTCAGAGTATATGTACCAATAACATTTCCACTAGGGTCTTTAGCTGGAACAGATGTTGCTGGAGTTCCGGTTTCATCTAAAAGAGTGAAAGTAGCTGGGTCAATATCTACAGTCACCTGTTTACCATCCAGTGTAGTCGTACCACCATTGAATGTTACTGTACTTTCTTGAGTTGCTCCTTGGACATCAACTGACTTAGCAGGTTCTGCTGTTGGAGTAACACCTACAATATGTGGAGTATAAGTTGTCTTAACTTTTGTACCATTCTCATCTTCAGCCTGAACTGTTGCAGGTTGGACTTTGCCTTTGTAAGTCTTATCGGTTGGACTGAATGTTACAGTATTTGAAGTTGGGTCAATTGTATATTCCCCTACTTTGTTACCATTCTCATCCAAAGCATCTACTGAAGCTCCAGGTGCTACCGGAGTACCATTCTTATCAAGAAGAACAGCTGAGTTCGGCTTGATTGGAGCAACAGAGTGTCCTTCTTTGAATGCTACCGTTCCTGTTTGAGTAGCGCCTTGGATACCAGTTGATTCTGCAGGAGTTGCTGTTGGAGTAACTGGTGTAACAGTTGGAGTATAAGTTGCTGTCGCTGTAGCGGTAATAGGTCTTCCATCTTTATCTTGACCAAGAGTTGCTGTTAATGATACAGTCACTGGGGTTGCTGTACCTGTGAATGTTTTCAACGGAACAAATGTCACAACACCAGTTTCATTATTAATTGTGTATGTTCCTTGACCATCAATTGTTACTTGGTCAACTAACTTACCAGTGGTAGGATCTACCAACTTAGCAGGTGAAGTAGCACTTGGTGCCACAGGTGAGCCATCACCAACAGATGTAAAGGTTGGAGTACCTGTTTGAGTCGCTCCTTGAACATCTATGGATGTTACATTATGACCTTCAATCGTGTCTGTTACTGTGATGTGGTAAGTTGTTGTAGCGGTTGATGAGCCAGCCCCATGATCCACACCAGATTCAGTTCCACCTATTGTAGCATCTGTTGTGTAATTGCCATTACTATCAATAACGTCAACTGTTACTGTATAGACTCCCACTTCACTCAGTGTATAACCACTAGCAAGATTATAGTTGTTTGCATCTTGTTTAGTGTCATAAACCTTCTGAACTCCTGAGGGAGATGTTACTGTAATACGAGTAATGTAAGTTGTTTTTCCGTACTTAGTATCTTCTGCATCAGAGATTGTCACTGCAGCTTTTGCTTCATTACGAAGATCTACCGCAGTTCCTTTAGTAGAAGTATAATCTTGTGAGCTTGCAATTGGTTTCGTATTGACAACAGTCGCAACATCTGAGTTAGTTGCGATTGTTCCTCTAATGATTCCACCAAAACCTGATTTAGTATGAACTTCCCATGAATCATCACCCAACTTTTTAGCAGTAACTTCTGTTCCATCTGATGATGTCCATGTGTTTGAATGTTTGTCAAAAGTAATAGTTACTGACATACCATCGCCAGCTTGGTTAGTATTTTGAGAAACATATTCCGTCATTGGACGATCAGGAGTACTTACACTTGTTACATTTCCATCTTTATCAAGTTGACGAGTATATTCGTAAATGAAGAATTTCATACCGCCATCTAGTTTCGTTTCAGTGTATACTTGGCGTTTCGTCCAAGTTGTAGTCCCATCTCCATTTGCTGTTTTCACTTCGGCATAGTCAGCAGGAAGCTCCCAGTGACCAGATGTACTATTTAAAACTGCAGTGTGTTTTTGCCCATCAGTTCCATTCAATTCAACTCGATCACGTAAGAAAGTTCCCTTAACATTTTCAGCTGATGCTTCTACTTTGATATTATCAACACCAACTTTTGCAGTTGCCTCTGACGTGACTGGAATATTAAAGACGGTATTTGAATCTACAGCACCTAGTTCTTGATTTTCAGTAACCGCTGTATTGGTTGAACCACTATCTACAAGCCATTTACCATTAACGGCTTTCAAGTTTGTTACAGTTCCATCTGGCATTGTAACCTTAGCACTTGTAGCACCTTTCGAGATTTTAACAGGAACTGTTGTTGAATAGGTTTCAACGTTTTGAACTTCAACTTTAGGCTTAACAACTACAGTAATAGAACCGTGCGCCTCTTGACCTGACTGATTCCATGTCGTATTATTAGATAACTTATCATAATCTTTAGCAAATACTGAAACGGTATAGATACCTGCCTCTGTCACCTTACCTCCAATGACAGCATTACCCATGTTGGTTCCAGTAGCTTTTTGCTCTTCAGCAGTACTGTTTGTTACAGTATAGTTTGTGCCAGGAATCAACACTTTAGAATCATCTAATTCTGCTCCTATAGTGTTGTAGCCTGAGACACCTGTGACTGCTTTAGAAGAATTTTGACGAACTTTAACTACTTTGCCTTCAGCAGTTGTATAGTCATAGTTTCCTGCTGAATTGCCAGGTATCGCACTAGCTCCCGAAGAATCATGAAAACGAAGATTGATATTCGCATCATCACCAACAGTTCTATCATAACGAGCTGAATCTGACTGAATTGCAGGAGGTGTGCTATCTTGCCAACCTACCCAACCAGCACGTAGATTCTGAATTTGGAAGGTGACAGTCCGCCCATCTGTATTCGTTGCAGTAATATTGAATCGTAAGTCATACACTCCATTTTCAATACCAGCAATTACTTTACCTTGAATGGTATCTGTCGCCTCATCATAAGCAACACCTGGTACAAGGTTAGTTGGTGTTACAGAGGTAAGACTCCAACCAGCTTGCTTAGCTTTTTCTGTAACTGCAATACGATCTTTCAAACCTTTAATATAAACTCTGTCAACTCCTTGTTCATACCCATAGCCATAAATTTCTGTAGCTAGGTATTCATAACCACCGTTAGCAGAGTATATTGACGTCGCAGCGTTTGAAATTCTTGACCCATCCGCACGAAGTTTGTTTCTCCAAAGAGGGGCTTCTTCTGCTAATTTTTTAGCGGCATCAGGGGTTAATGGATAGTCTACACGTCCTTTGTTGTTATGACCAGTTTTTCCACCCTGTTCTGTATGCATCCCATTTCCAGCATTTGTATCATTACCAACCCGCTGATTAGAATAGACTTCTATCTCTAACCCTGTAGCATCAGTACCCGTAATTAATTTAATTTCTTGTACTGGAATTGTATAGGTATCTTTACCAGTATGATTTGCAGCGTTTGTTTCCGATGCATGAGTTGTGTTAGAACCCTCTTCAGCATAGAAATCTTGAGCAGCCAAAGCTACTCCGAAGTTTCCATCTTTTCCGATTCCTGCTTTTTTTAGTTCATTATATACTGCAAGAATTGACTCGTTCAAACGTGACAATTGTTCATTGCCTTGTCTAGCTGTAACGCTATCCGTAACTAACACTTTTTTAGCTTCCGCAATAACTTCTTTATTATTAGCTATCGCCGCCTCAATTGCCGCTTTGTTTTCAGCCTCAAGCTGATTTTTCCGGATTGCTTCAGTTGCTAAAACATTGGTTACCTCAGCTTCAGAGGTAACTTGTTCTAAGACTTTTTTAGCTTCTTGGACTGGTTTGACAGTTTCTTCTGCTTCTTTTGTTTCTTTTGTTTCTTCTGCTTTTTCTGCTTTTTCTGTAGCAGTGGTCGCCACTGGTTTGACTGCTGTAGTTGTTGCTGTTTCCTCAACTTGTTTCCCAGCTTCGTCTGACTCAACTACAACTGTAATCAAAGCTTCAACTTTAGCATGCTCTGCATCGATATCAGCCTGTTTTGCAGTTTCGTTTGCAAGAACTGCCTTTGCCGCAGTCAATACTTCATTTGCAGTAGCTATCGCTGTTGCATCAGCTTTCTTTGCAGATGCAATCTTCGCTTCTAACTCAACTACTTTTTTAGTCAGAGCAGTCTTATCAACTTTTTTAGTCTCTACTACTTTTTCTGACGCCTTAGCTTCAGATTTCTCCGCCGTTATAGTTGACTCAGACTCCTTTGTTGCTACTGGTGTTGTCGTTGCCACTGTTGCATCTGCACCTTGTACTTCCGCTGCCGATACCGCACCATTACCTAGGAACATCATCAAACCGGCCGCAATTGCTACTGATGCCGCTCCAAAACTATACTTTCGAATCCCATATCGAATGTATTTCTCCGTTCTAAACCCCTGTTGCTTACTCTTCATAAGATACACAACCTCCCTATTTTTATTATGTCGATATTGAAATATAGAAAAAACGAAATTTCTTCCCTACTCGAAAAATGGTCCTTAAATTTCATTATTCTAAAAGGATTATATCCTCGTATTCAATATGCATATTCATACTAACACTTTTTCCTATCTTTTTCAACAAATTTTATAATTTTATTTTAGAAAAATACAAAAATAATTTAATGGTAAATACTTTAAAAAACCAATATTCATGTAGGTTTACAGCGTGTAAATTCCCGGAACCATTTATCTTATAATTAAATAAAATACACTTTAATGTATCAATTTATTTTTTAGAGTCTTGTAGAAGTTAAATTTTTCCAAGCCTTACATTGTTATAACAAAAAATTTTCTATAAGAAGTGCATAAATTTAACAGTATATTTCTTAGCCATTATTTATAGATTATCATGAAGATTTGACTTAGAGGCCTAGAACCTTGACTAGAGATTCTTTTTTTGTTAAAATGTAACAAATATTATTACATCTAATATAAGATAAATCCATGAAAGGAATTCTACTATGAAATCATTAAAAGGTATTTTATTTATCGGACTTAGTATGCTTCTGACTATTCTAGCTTGGCTCAGTTCAGGCGCTAATCAGTTTCTAATCCCTGGTTTAGCTCTCACTACCCTCTCACTTACTTTTATACTAGCTAGCCGTTTACCCTTGCTTGAGGCTTGGTTTAACGGACTTGAAAAGATGTATCTAGCTCATAAATTCACGGCGTTTCTATCCATACTCCTACTAACCCTACACAACTTTAGCATGGGTGGTCTCTGGGGTTCGCATTTGGCCGCCCAGTTTGGAAATATTGCTATCTATATCTTTATCAGCATCATTCTGGTTGCCTATCTGGGACAATATATCCAGTATGAAGCATGGAGATGGATTCATCGATTGGTTTATCTAGCCTATATCTTTGGCCTTTTTCATGTTTTGATGATCATGGGAAATCGTCTCCTCTCCTTTAGTTTCCTAGGTTTTATCTTTGGAATCTATGCTCTTTTAGGCTTGCTTGCAGGTTTTTATATTATTTTCCTTTATCAAAAGGTCGGTTTCACCTATCTTGGAAAAATCGTAGGAATCAAACGACTCAACCACGATACGACTGAAATTGAAATAGAGCTCAGTCATCCTTTCACCTACGAATATGGACAATTTGCCTTTCTAAAAATTTTCCAAAAAGGTTTTGAGACTGCTCCACACCCTTTCTCCATCTCTGGAGGACAAGGACGAACTCTTTATTTTACGATAAAAAACTCCGGTGACCACACCAAGAATATCTATGACAATCTTCAAGTTGGTAGCAAGGTTGCAGTTGATCGCGCCTATGGGCATATGACTATGGAACATGGTCCAAAACAGCAAATCTGGATCGCAGGTGGAATTGGAATGACACCTTTCATCTCTTATATCCGGGAGCATCCTATCCTAGACAGGAACGTTCGTTTCTACTATAGTTTCCGTGGGGAGGAAAATGCTGTCTACTTAGATTTACTTCGTGACTACGCCCGTCAAAATGCTAACTTTGACCTGCAGCTAGTCTATGGCAATGAAAAAGGATACCTGACTTTGGATCAAGAAGAAATCCCTGACCAGACTACAGTCTATATGTGTGGACCTCTTCCTATGATGAAGACCCTTGCCAAGCAAATCAAGAAAAAGAATCCCAAAGCAAAACTCATTTACGAAGGTTTCAAGTTTAAATAAGATCATTGTCCCTCTAACACAAAAGAGGGACTTTCTTTTCACTTTATTTCCCTCTTCTGTGCTATACTTAGTTTAGTACATTCTTTGAGATTGGAGCCAGTATGAAAATCCATAAAACCGTGAATCCCATTGCCTATGAAAACACTTATTATCTGGAAGGGGACCAACACCTGATTGTGGTTGACCCAGGTAGCCATTGGGAAGCTATTCGCAAGACTATTGAGAAAATCAACAAACCCGTCTGTGCGATTCTCCTGACCCACACCCACTACGACCATATTATGAGTCTGGACTTGGTTCGTGAAACTTTTGGAAATCCTTCAGTTTATGTAGCAGAGAGCGAAGCTAGCTGGCTTTACACTCCAGTCGATAATCTCTCTGGTCTCCCTCGTCACGATGATATGGCAGACGTGGTCGCAAAACCAGCAGAACACACCTTTACCTTTCATGAGGAATACCAGCTTGAGGAATTTCGTTTTACAGTTCTACCGACCCCAGGGCACTCTATTGGCGGCGTTTCCCTGGTCTTTCCTGATGCTCATCTAGTCTTGACGGGAGATGCTCTATTCCGAGAAACCATCGGACGGACCGACCTTCCTACAGGTAGCACGGAACAACTCCTCCATAGCATTCAGACGCAACTCTTTACTCTTCCTAACTACGATGTCTATCCTGGGCATGGTCCAGCTACGACTATCGCTCACGAAAAGACTTTTAATCCCTTTTTCTAGCAAGCAAAAAACCAAGGAAAATTTCCTTGGTTTTTGTCTTACCAAATAATCACACGGTCCTCTGGTGAACGCCACATACCATCGCCTTCTTTGACATCGTATGTTGTAAAGAAGTCATCGAAGTTTGGTACTTGGACATTAACACGGAGTTTGGCAGGCGCGTGCACATCGACACTGGCCATGAGTTTCATCAACTCAGGACGGCCTTTCATGCGCCAGATACGAGCAAAGTTGTGGAAGAATTCTTCAGCTGAGAAGTCTGGTTCTCTCTTAGCAGCTTCAAGTGCTGCAGCAATTCCTCCCAAGTCAGCAACGTTTTCAGACACGGTTAGTTTCCCGTTGATTCTTGCACCGTAAGATTCTTGGCCATCAAACTGGTCGATAACCTTCTGTGTTTTTTCTTTAAAGGCTGCATAATCGCTCTCTGTCCACCAATCCTTAAGACTACCATTTTCATCAAAGGAAGCCCCATTTGTATCAAATGCGTGAGAAATTTCATGGGCAATAACCGCTCCGATACCACCATAGTTGGCAGAAGATGACTGATGCAAGTCATAGAATGGAGCCTGTAAGATAGCAGCTGGGAAGACAATCAAGTTCTTTTGTGGATTGTAGTAGGCATTGACCATATGAGCAGGCATTCCCCATTCCTTGTAATCAACAGGCTGATTCCACTTGCTCCAGCTGTGCTTGATTTCCACACGCGCAAAGGCTAGGGCATTCTCAAAGAGACTGACAGTTTCGTCCACTACCTTGTCCTTATAGCGTTCTGGCAATTCCTCTGGATAACCGATATAAGGCTTGATGACATTGAGTTTGACGATGGCTTTTTCTCGAGTTTCAGGAGTCAACCAGTCATTTTTAGCCAAACGTTCCTTATAAACATCAATCATGGTCGCCACTTTTTTCTCTACGTCCGCCTTAGCTTCTGGAGAGAATTTTTCGTGGGCATACCAAAGACCGAGAGCTTGTTTAAAGGGACCTTGGGCCAAGTGATAGGCTGCCTTGACCTTGTCCTGAGCTTCTGGAACACCTGAAAGGGCACGTCCATAGGCACCTGATAGGACACGAATCTCGTCTGTGAGATAGCTGGTTGAAAGATTGACCACAGCCAAAATCAAGGTTGCCTTAAGCAAAGGCCACGCTTCTTCACTATAAAATTGGTCTGCTGCTTGCCAGAAACGTTCCTCATCTACGATAACCTTATCTGGAGTTTGTCCAAGAACTGCTTGGAAGAAATCATCCAAAGGTAGGGCAGGGGCAAATTTCTTGAAATCTTCATAAGCGTATGGATGGTAGAGTTTGGCATATTCTGAACTTTCTTCGTTTGAAAGAACCACTGCTGCGATACGACGGTCCAATTCCAATCTCTTCTCTAGTAAGTCTTCGATTTCCTCATCTGAAAAATCATAGGCTTTGAGAAGATTTGCGCTACTTTCCTTCCAAAGCGTCAAGAGCTCCTCACGTTGAGGATGGTCTTCAGCATAGTAGGTTGTATCTGGCAAGATAGTTCCTGGTGCACTTGCCCAGAGAACATTGGTTCTGGCATCCATAAAGTCTGGTGATACTCCAAATGGAAGGAAGTTTGGTTTACCTGCTAGTTCAAACGCTGCTAGTTTGCTGGTAAAATCTGCAAAGCTCTCCAAATCTTGGTATTCCTTGAGCAGAGGAAGGACAGGCTTGATTCCATCTGCATCCCTCTTATCAAAATCACGTACCATACGATGGTACTTAACAAAATTTGCGAGGATAGCGTCCTCTGGAACATCTTCGCCTTCCAACCACTTGTCCGTAGTTGCCAGCATTAACTCTTCAATTTCCTCATCAAGGTCAATAAAGCCACCTGTTCGAGATTTGTCAGCTGGAATAACAGCTGTTTTTTCCCATTCTCCATTGATTGCATCATAAAAATCGTCTTGATAACGTGTCATCTTGTTCTCGCTTTCATTTTTTCACTTATTCTTAGCTTAGCAAAAATCCCTGGGGAATGCAATTAAAAATGGTCTCTCTTTTTTCTTCATTTTTCAGTTATTATTTTAAATTTTTTAAAAATTAACTTGACTTAATTTTTTTTTTAATGTATATTAAAAGACAGGAGGAAAATAACTGTATGATACGTATCGAAAACCTCAGTGTCTCCTACAAAGAAACGTTGGCACTAAAGGATATTTCACTAGTGCTCCAAGGACCAACGATTACCGGAATTATTGGTCCAAACGGTGCTGGAAAATCAACTTTATTAAAAAGTATGTTGGGAATTATCCCACACGAAGGTCAGGCCTTTCTCGATGACAAAGAAGTCAAGAAATCTTTACATCGAGTTGCCTATGTCGAGCAAAAAATCCATATCGACTACAATTTCCCTATCAAGGTCAAGGAATGTGTCTCACTGGGACTCTATCCATCTATCCCGCTCTTCCACACTTTAAAGGCCAGCCACTGGAAAAAAGTGGCGGATGCACTTGAAATCGTTGGACTCTCAGACTATGCTGATCGCCAAATCAGTCAGCTCTCTGGAGGACAATTCCAACGTGTTTTGATTGCCCGCTGCTTAGTGCAGGAAGCTGACTACATCTTTTTAGATGAGCCTTTTGTCGGGATTGACTCGATCAGTGAAGAGATTATCATGAATACACTGAGAGACCTTAAAAAAGCTGGTAAAACAGTTCTCATCGTCCATCATGACCTCAGCAAAGTCCCTCATTATTTCGACCAAGTTATGCTTCTCAATCGAGAATTGGTTGCTATTGGTTCAACTGAAGAAACCTTTACCGAAGTCAATCTCAAAAAAGCTTATGGTAGTAAGCTCTTCTTTAATGGAGGTGACCTATGATAGTAGAATTTATCGATGGATTGCAACATTTCCATTTCCTACAAAATGCCCTGATAACAGCTATAGTCATCGGGGTGGTTGCTGGAGCCGTGGGATGTTTTATCATCTTACGTGGAATGTCTCTCATGGGGGATGCCATCTCTCACGCAGTTTTGCCCGGCGTAGCCCTTTCCTTTATCTTGGGAATTGATTTCTTTATCGGAGCGATCATCTTTGGCTTGATGGCTTCCATCATCATTACCTACATCAAGGGCAACTCTATCATCAAGAGTGACACTGCCATTGGTATTACCTTTTCATCTTTCTTAGCCTTAGGTGTCATCTTGATTAGTGTTGCCAAGAGTTCGACAGACCTCTTCCATATCCTTTTTGGGAATATCCTCGCTGTCCAAGATACGGACATGTGGATCACCATTGGTGTGGGGGCATTGATTCTCTTGATTATCGGGATTTTCTTTAAACAACTATTGATTACATCCTTTGACGAACTCCTGGCTAAAGCCATGGGAATGCCCGTCAATTTCTACCACTATCTGCTCATGGTACTCTTGACCCTTGTGTCAGTCACTGCCATGCAAAGTGTTGGAACGATTCTTATCGTGGCCATGTTGATCACCCCAGCTGCGACGGCTTACCTTTATGCTAATAGCCTAAAGAGCATGATTTTTCTTTCATCAACCCTAGGGGCAACCGCTTCTGTTTTGGGACTCTTTATCGGCTATAGCTTCAACCTCGCAGCAGGATCCAGCATCGTGCTCACATCTGCCAGCTTCTTTTTAATCAGTTTCTTTATCTCTCCAAAGCAACGATACTTGAAACTAAAAAATAAAAAAATCAATAAATAAGGGGAAACCCTTCTGGAGGAATCTAATGAAAAAATTAGGTACATTGCTCGTTCTTTTTCTTTCTATCATTGGATTAGCTGCCTGTGCTAGTGGGAAAAAAGATACAGCATCTACAAACCAAAAACTAAAGGTTGTAGCGACTAACTCTATCATTGCTGATATTACTAAAAATATCGCTGGTGACAAGATTGATCTTCATAGTATCGTTCCTGTTGGTCAAGACCCACACGAGTACGAACCACTTCCTGAAGACGTAAAGAAAACTTCTGAGGCTGACCTCATTTTCTATAACGGTATCAACCTTGAAACAGGTGGCAATGCTTGGTTTACCAAATTGGTCGAAAATGCCAAGAAAACTGAAAACAAAGACTACTATGCAGTTAGTGACGGCGTAGATATCATCTACCTTGAAGGTCAAAACGAGAAAGGCAAAGAAGACCCACACGCTTGGCTCAACCTTGAAAATGGGATAATTTATGCTAAAAATATCGCTAAACAGTTGATTGCAAAAGACCCTAGCAACAAGGAATTCTACGAAAAAAATCTCAAAGACTATACTGAAAAGCTAGACAAACTGGACAAGGAAGCTAAAGAGAAATTTAACAATATCCCTGCTGAGAAAAAACTCATTGTAACCAGCGAAGGATGCTTCAAATACTTCTCTAAAGCTTACGAAGTTCCAAGTGCCTACATCTGGGAAATCAACACAGAAGAAGAAGGAACACCTGAACAAATCAAGACCTTGGTTGAAAAACTTCGCCAAACAAAAGTTCCATCACTCTTTGTTGAATCAAGTGTCGATGACCGTCCAATGAAGACTGTTTCACAAGACACAAACATCCCAATCTACGCACAAATCTTTACTGACTCAATTGCTGAAGAAGGGAAAGAAGGCGACAGCTACTACAGCATGATGAAATACAACCTTGACAAGATCGCTGAAGGTTTGTCTAAGTAATCCATTAAAAACGTCGTTCTCACATGAACAGGCGTTTTTTATCTCTTAATTTCCAGTCAAATCATTGGAAAAATCTGACAATTCTCGGTAAAATAAAAGAAAAAAAGAATGGAGTAGTTTCATGACCACTTTTCTCGGAAATCCTGTAACTTTTACAGGTAAACAACTGCAAGTCGGAGACAAGGCACTTGACTTTTCTCTTACGACAACCGATCTCTCTAAAAAAACGCTAGCTGACTTTGATGGGAAGAAAAAAGTCTTGAGTGTTGTCCCTTCTATCGATACTGGTATCTGCTCAACGCAAACACGTCGATTCAACCAAGAACTAGCTAACCTTGACAATACCGTCGTTCTTACTGTTTCTATGGACCTACCATTTGCCCAAGGACGCTGGTGCGGGGCTGAAGGCCTTGACAATGCCATCATGCTTTCAGACTATTTTGACCATTCTTTCGGGCGCGATTATGCCCTCTTGATCAACGAATGGCATCTCCTTGCACGTGCTGTCTTTGTTCTCGATACTGACAATGTCATCCGTTACGTAGAATACGTTGACAACATCAACACGGAACCAGACTTTGAAGCTGCTATTGCTGCAGTGAAAGAACTGGACTAAAATCAAAGCCATTAGGGCAGAAGGCTAGAGAAATCTAGCTTTTTTTGATATACTAGATGGAGAGAAAAGACAAGAGGAAACGAATGACGCCAAATAAAGAAGACTACCTAAAATGTATTTATGAAATCGGTACGGAGATGCAGAAAATCACCAATAAGGAAATTGCTCCCCGTATGCAAGTCTCTCCACCTGCCGTAACAGAGATGATCAAACGCATGAAAAGTGAAAATCTCATCCTCAAGGATAAGGAGAATGGCTATCTATTGACAGATATTGGGCTCAAACTAGTCTCCGAACTCTATCGCAAACACCGGTTGATTGAGGTCTTTCTAGTTCACCATCTCGACTATACCAGTGACCAGATCCATGAGGAAGCTGAGGTCCTAGAGCACACTGTATCTGACCTCTTCGTAGAGAGACTGGATAAACTACTGGGCTTCCCTAAAACCTGCCCCCACGGAGGAACCATCCCAGCTAAGGGAGAGCTCCTGATCGAAATCAACAACCTACCTCTAGCAGATACCAAAGAAGCCGGTACCTATCTCCTGACTCGGGTTCACGATAGCTTTGATCTGCTCAAATACTTAGAAAAGCATGAAATTCATATCGGTGACCAAGTCCAAGTCAAGCAGTTTGATAATTTTTCCAATACCTTTACACTGGTCAACAAAGGTGAAGACCTCCAAGTTAGTATGGATATCGCCAAACAACTCTATGTCGAAAAAATCAACTAAGCCCTTATCCTTGAAAGAAGTTCATTTCAGGGATTTTTTGTCATTTTAGTTGTAAGTCCCATTCATTTGGTGTAGAATGAAGCTAGATAAAAGAGGGAGGTCATCTTATGAAAAAGCTCTTTAGAATCCATTTTGTAGCCATTGTACTCTGCGATTTGCTACTGTTGGTAACTTTCAGACCCCGATACGAACTTTCTTTGGAGAGAGGTCTGATTTTTTGCTTCATTTTCATCCTTACTCAGGGACTACTGCTGTCTCGCTTAGTCTTCCGACTCAAAAAACAGTTCTCTGAGATTTATCCTCAGATGAACAAAAAAATTCGCTTCTACTATTTAGGAGTGCTCATCAGCGATTTTCTATTATTTGTCTTTTTATCCATCACTGGCCCTCAATATTTCTACTCTCTTACTCCAGTCTTTACTTCCTGTCATTCTACTTTATACTATATAACGGCTAGCCACCTAAGAGAAAACTATCCCGACTTTTACAACAAACACATCACCTTCTGGGAGTGTCTATAAACAAAAACCAAGCCAGCTGGGCTTGGTTTTCTTATCTATTTTTAGTATCAAGAATGATGGTAACTGGCCCATCATTGACTAGCTCCACCTGCATATCCGCTCCAAAGATGCCTGTCTGAACGGGCACTTCCTGAGCTAGCTTTTGGTTGAAAGCCTCATAGAAGGCAGCTGCCATATCCGGCTCGGCTGCTCCTGTATAGGCGGGGCGATTGCCTTTCTTGGTATCCGCAAAGAGGGTAAACTGAGAAATAGAAAGGAATTCCCCTTCAATATCCTTGACAGACAGATTCATCTTGCCTTCTGCATCAGAAAAAATCCGCATATTGACAAGCTTTCTCACAGAATAGTCCAGATCTTCCTCTTGGTCCTCTGGCCCAACACCGACCAGTAATAAGAGTCCCTGATTAATTTTTCCATGAACCTGACCTTCGATACTGACTCGGGCTTTCTTGACTCGTTGAATGATGATTTTCATAATAGCCTTTCTGGTAACTGAAGAGAGAATTAACCGTTGGTCCGTTTGACAGAGTAAACCTCTGGCACACTCTTAATCTTGTCCACGACTGTGGTCAGTGTAGAGAGGTTGGAAATACCAAATGAGACATGGATATTAGCAAATTTCATATCCTTGGTTGGTTGAGCATTAACGGTTGAGATATTTTTGGTCGTGTTGGAGAGAACTTGTAAAACATCGTTCAAAAGCCCTGTACGGTTGAGACCATAGATATCGATGTGGGCAGTGTATTCCTTGCTTGAGAATTGATCTTCCCACTCCACATCAAGGAGACGTTGCTCGTAGTTTTCTTGGGCACGGAGATTCATACAGTCCACACGGTGAATAGCCACACCGCGTCCCTTAGTAATGTAGCCGACAATGTCGTCACCCGGCACTGGATTGCAACACTTGGCAATCCGAACTAGGAGACCTGAAGCACCTTCAATGACCACGCCACCCTCATGCTTAACCTTGAGGGTTTCTTTGTTCTCAACCTTAACTTCGCCACCTTTGACAAGCTCTTCTGCTTCCGCCTTGGCCTTAGCGCGTTCTTCCTCGCGGCGTTCCTTTTCGGTCAAACGGTTAAAGACGGTAATAGCGCCAATTTCTCCAAAACCAATGGCTGCATAGAGGGCTTCCTCTGTCTTGTAGCTGGTCTTTTGAAGAACCTCGTCCATGTGACGCTTGTCCATGAATTTATTGGCTACATAGCCGTTTTCTTGGAATTGGGCCATCAACATTTCACGGCCCTTGTTAACGGATAATTCCTTGTCTTGATTTTTAAAGAACTGACGAATCTTGTTGCGCGCCTTGCTGGTCTTGACCATGTTGAGCCAGTCACGACTCGGACCAAAGGAGTTGGGATTGGTGATAATTTCAACCTGATCCCCTGTCTTGAGCTTGGTTGTCAGCGGAACCATACGGCCATTGACCTTGGCACCAGTCGCTTTTTCACCGACTTTGGTATGGATTTCATAGGCAAAGTCAATCGGTCCCGAATCTTTTGGAAGGGAGCGAACCGCACCATCTGGAGTAAAGACGTAAATCTCCTCCGCCAGATAGTTTTCTTTAACAGAGTCCACAAATTCCTTGGCATCATCAGCCTGGTCTTGGAGCTCCATCATCTCCTTGATCCAGTTCATCCCAATAGCAGATTCCTTGCTGTTGACCTGCCCTTTAATGCCTTTCTTATAAGCCCAGTGAGCCGCAACCCCGTACTCAGCCACTTCGTGCATTTCTTTAGTACGAATCTGGAATTCAATCGGCCCTTTTGGCCCATAAACAGTTGTATGGATAGACTGGTAACCGTTGGCCTTACGATTGGCGATATAGTCTTTGAAGCGGCCTGGCATAGGTTTCCAAAGTTCATGCACATAACCCAGCATGGCATAGACATCACTCTGGGTATCTAAGATACAGCGAATGGCAATCAGGTCATAAATTTCCTCAAAGCGTTTCTTCTTATCCTGCATCTTGCGGTAGATCGAATAGATATGCTTAGGACGACCATAGATTTTCCCTTTGAGATTGCGTTCGGTAGCATAGTCCTCCAACTTGGTTACGACTTCATCGACCAAAGCCTCACGTTCTCTGCGTTTTTCCTTCATCATGTGGGTGATCTTGTAAAACTCAGTTGGATTGAGGTAACGGAAAGATAGATCTTCCAACTCCCACTTGACACTGGAAATCCCTAGACGATGAGCAAGTGGTGCATAAATTTCCATGGTTTCTCTGGAGATCCGTTCTTGCTTATCCTTTCGAAGGTGTTTGAGAGTCCGCATATTGTGCAAACGGTCCGATAATTTAACCAAGATAACACGGATATCCTCAGACATGGCCATAAGCATCTTGCGATGATTTTCAGCCAATTGTTCCTCAAGTGATTTGTACTCAACCTTACCAAGTTTGGTCACCCCATCAACGATAATCCGAACATCATGACCGAACTCTCTCTCCAAATCATCCAGTGTCGCATCTGTGTCTTCAACCACGTCATGCAAAAAACCACAGGCAACGGTTACGGCATCCAGCTTGAGCTTAGCCAGAATTCCTGCAACCTGAATGGGATGGATAATATAGGGCTCACCTGATTTCCGAAACTGCCCACTATGACAATCAACTGCGTAAATCAATGCTTTTTGTACAAAAGCAACGTCTTCCTTTGTTAAATATTCTTTCGTTAAAGCGACTACCTGATCGCCCGTCAAATTCACTTCTTTCGGCATCTATACTCTCCAATTCTTCCTACCATTTTATCACTTTTTTAAGGATATGAAAACTAGAAAAGCTCTGTTTTTATGCCAATACCAATCATTAAAAAAACACTGCCAGATTTCTCTAGCAGTGTTTTGACATTTCATTTGCTTAGTAGACTGTTTTTTCAGTTTCTACATCGAAGAAGTGTGCTTTGTTCAAGTCAAATCCAAGTTCAACTGTTGCACCTGTTTGCAAGTAGTCACGAGCATCCACTTTGGCAACAAATTCGTCTTTACCAACTTGGCAGTATAGGTGAGATTCTGAACCAAGCAATTCTGATACGGAGATCGTAGCTTTGACAACTGATTCTGGGAATGTTTCAAGGAAAGCAGGTTCTGCATTCACATCTTCTGGACGAATACCGAAGATCAATTCTTTTCCTTCGTAGCCTTTGTCACGAAGAACTTTCAAAGCACCTTCTGGCACTTTCAAACGGAAACCGTCAGAAACAATTTCGCTACCGACCAATTTCACATTGATGAAGTTCATAGCTGGGCTTCCGATAAATCCTGCTACAAATTTGTTAACTGGGTTTTTGTAAACTTCTTGAGGGGTACCGATTTGTTCAACACGTCCGATAGTACCTGTACCAGCAGGGTTCTTAGTAGCTGACATGATAACGATACGGTCTGCCAATGTCATCGCTTCTGTTTGGTCGTGAGTTACGTAGATGGTTGTAGCACCGATACGACGGTGGATTTTCGCAATTTCAGCACGCATAGATACACGAAGTTTGGCATCCAAGTTTGACAAAGGTTCGTCCATCAAGAACACTTTTGCATCACGGACGATGGCACGACCCATGGCAACACGTTGACGTTGACCACCTGAAAGGTCAGCAGGTTTACGATCCAAGAATTCTTTCAAACCAAGGATTGCTGCCGCTTCTTGCACACGTTTGTCGATGTCTTCTTTGCTGTATTTGCGCAATTTCAAACCGAAAGCCATGTTGTCATATACAGTCATGTGTGGGTAAAGAGCGTAGTTTTGGAATACCATGGCAATGTCACGGTCTTTTGGAGCTACGTCGTTAACAACCACGCCATCGATAGATGCAGTACCTTCTGTAATGTCTTCAAGACCAGCAATCATACGAAGAGTTGTTGATTTACCACATCCTGAAGGACCTACGAAAACGATAAATTCTTTGTCTTTGATGTCCAAGTTGAAGTCTTCAACTGAATAGTGTTCGCTGTTTGGATATTTTTTGTAAATATTTTTAAGATTTAATTCTACCATCGAGGTGAACTCCTTTTGTCTTTTGATAGTTTTATTATAGATGAAAACGCTTTACATTTCTATGGCAAGGTGACCAAAAAAATAAAAAAGTTCTGTGCAACTTGCACAAAACTTTAAAGAATATCTGGTAAAATCAACTGATAACACAAGGTAAGATCCGTTAACTCCTTCAACTGAAGCCCTGTCAATTCTTCCCATTTGTCAATCTTGTATTGGAGAGAATTGCGGTGTAGATAGAGTTGCTGGGCTGTTTTAGTTAGGACAGCACTATTTTCCCAGAGAGAAAGGATAATTTCCTGAATCTGATCCTGATCCAAAATCATCTGGTGCAGACATTCTTTAATGACTCTCAGGTCCACAATCCTTTCTCCCATACTCCATAGATAGAGCTGTGAAAAGGTGTGTACACCTTGGTGACCTTGGCGCCACCAAGTCTTAAACAAATCTCGCTCCGCTTTGATCAGGTCTGATAGGGCTTGATAGCCTGTCTGAGACCACACCTGCCCCAACATGATAGACAGACGAAGGCCAAAGTCATACTCAACCGCTTCCATCGTATCAGATAAGATTGAGCGAACAGAGGTATACTTATCTTGTTGAAGCACAAATACATAATCCTGAGCCCCGACCTGCAATACTGTCCGGCAGTTGGGAAAGAGAGTTTGCATCATATCTAGCCAAGAGGATAGATTTTCCTGTTGGAAATAGGAAAGATGGCAATAAACCAGCTGAATCTTTTTGAAAGTTTGCGGTGCCTGCCCCTTCCCCTCGATCAGATAGGGATACCAAGGATTGAGTGAACGAGCCTGCTCTTGCTGGGTCAAAAGGGCAACCAACTGCTTTTCACGCTCACTGAGACCAGCTTCCTCCAGCAAAATCCACTGCTGAGAAGCTAAAGGAAGAGTAAGATAGCCTGGTTTCTCTACTGGCTGATCTGAAATCTGAGCTTCAGGAAACCAGTCTTGTAATTCCTTTACAATCATATTCTAGCCCTCCACTTTTTGGATGCACCAAGAAATCAAGGTCTCTAGACGCTCCACATTTTCAGTCAGATGGAGATAGCCCATCACTGCTTCAAAACCTGTAGACATGCGGTAGGTCACCACATCTGCATTTTTAGCCTTTGTGTGGCTATTGGTATTGCGACCACGTTTGTAGATTTCTTCTTCTTTTTCCGTCAGGACTTGCTCCTCCAACATCAGGGAAATCAGGCGAGCCTGAGCCTTGGCTGACACATACTTTGTCGCTTCTTGGTGGAGCTTGTTGGGCTTGGTCATGCCTTTGAGAATGAGATGGCGACGGATATACATGGAATAAACCGCATCTCCTTCAAAAGCTAGCGCAATCCCGTTAATGAGATTGACATCAATCACGAGTCCACCTCACTCCATCCTTGGTGTCAAGGAGCTTAATTCCTTGATCAGCCAATTGGTCACGGATTTGGTCTGCTGTCGCAAAATCACGATTAGCACGCGCTTCTTGGCGCTTTTGGATCAAGGCTTCAATGTCTGCATCCAAAACTTCCTCAACAAAGACAATTCCAAAGACTTCTAACATATCCGCAAGAACTTCCTTAACACTTGCATCATAGTTGCCAGAGTTGATCCATTTGGCCATTTCAAAGACAACTGTGATACCATTTGCGGAGTTGAAATCCTCATCCATAGCGGCAACAAACTTATCTTTAAAAGCCTGTAACTCTTGAGCATCTACAGTCCCAGAAAATGGTTGTTCGTAAGTGTTCTTCAGATATTTGAGATTAGTCTCGGCGTCTCGCACTGCTTTTTGCGTAAAGTTGATAGGCTTACGGTAGTGTTTTGTCGCAAAGAAGAAACGCAACACTTGACCATCGAGGGTTTTGAGGGCATCATGGACGGTGATAAAGTTGCCCAAGGACTTAGACATCTTGACATTATCGATGTTGACAAAGCCATTATGCATCCAGTAGTTAGCAAAAGTCTTGCCTGTTTTCGCTTCTGACTGGGCAATTTCGTTGGTATGGTGAGGAAACTCCAAATCAGCTCCACCACCGTGGATATCAATGGTATCTCCCAAAATCTCTGTCGACATGACTGAACATTCAATATGCCAACCCGGACGACCAGGTCCCCAAGGACTGTCCCAAGAAATCTCGCCTGGTTTTGCAGCTTTCCAAAGGGCAAAGTCTACAGGATTTTCCTTGCGAGCCGTTTCTTCATCGGTACGACCTGAAGCACCCAGCTCCAAATCTTCCAAGGTTTTATTGGCCAACTTAGCATAGTTGTGAGATTTTTCCACGCGGAAGTAAACATCTCCTTGACTCTCGTAGGCAAAGCCTTTTTCAATCAAGTCAGCGACAAAACGAATGATGTCAGCCATAAACTCTACTACACGCGGATGGCGAGTCGCAGGTTTCACGCCTAAGGCTGTCACATCCTCACGAAAGGCAGCGATGTACTTGTCCGCAACCTCCAGAGGCGTGATACCTTCTTCCTTGGCACGGTTGATAATCTTATCGTCTACATCTGTAAAGTTGGAAATATAGGCAACTTCGTAGCCACGGTATTCGAAATAACGACGAATGGTATCAAAAGCCACCGTCGAACGGGCATTCCCAACGTGGATATAGTTGTATACCGTTGGCCCACAGACATACATGCGAACCTTTCCTTCTTCGATTGGGACAAATTCTCGCAAATCACGAGACATGGTGTCGTAAATTTTAATCATGCGGTACACCCCCTTCTCTATTTCTGACTTTTCGGCTGAAAACCAGCTCTGCAAATGGACCAAATTGTCTGAGGCTATCCAGTTGGTAAAAGCGCTGCCCTTCCTCTTGGATAAAGAGGGGAACCCCCTTTCCTAGGATAAGGGGTGCTATCTGAATAATGAGGTGGTCGAAAAGATCCGCATCCAAGAGCGGTCCTACTAAGGAATTACCACCAATCACAAAGACATTTTTGCCTTTGTCAATCTGCTGAACAAAGTCCACCACATCCCCAGCTACTGGCTGGTAATTGCTGACAGGCAGGTGCCTATCATGCGTAAAGACATAGTTTTCCGTAGCTTGATAAAAACTTTCTACATCTTGCAAATCTTGGATTTCCTCAAAGGTCCGCTTGCCCATGATGGTGATATCCATTTGCCTGTAAAAGTCATCATAGCCTGTATCCTCTACAGAACCAAGCTGATGCAGCCAGTCTATCCTGTGCTGGCTGTCAGCCAAGTAGCCATCCATGGTGATACAGCCGTAAAAATATACTGCCATTCTTGTAGTTACCTTTCTAGTTCCTTTGCTATTTTCAAAGCGATAGTGAAAAAAGTCATGGCATCAGCTGTCCGCTCTTCATGGCGGGCATCCCAGATTCGGTTATGATGATCCACATAGTCAGCTGTGTAGAAGAATTGATAGACCTTGCTCTTGCGAAATTGACTCCAAGCCATGATAGCTGAAGCTTCCATATCCACCACTTGTGCACCAGCAGCCAAGCGACGCTTGACCTTATCTGGCGTTTCTCGATAAAAGGCATCGGTCGTCCAAGACTTAGTGCGGATATGCTCAATATTGTGCTTGTCAAAGATGGCTTCCAGCTCGATCAGCAGAGACTCGTCATAGGTGACTTCGTCACCCGGTGGGGCATAGTGATAGCTAGTTCCTTCATCTCGCAATGCGGCTGCAGGCAGGATAATTTTATCCGCCTCAATTGAGCGGTCCAAAACGCCACAGGAACCTAAAATGATAAAATTTTTGAAGCCTCTAGCTACCAATTCCTCCAGTTGGCCAACTATCATAGGAGCCCCAATTGGAGCCAACATAACTGCTAGTTTGCTAGGACCTTGGCCATAAATATACCATGGATGATGGCCGTTTATGCTTTTCAAATAGCCCCCCGGATAGACATCTTCTGACTCAATCAAACGTTTCAGAATTTCGCCATTAAAGGACAAGATGATGGTTTCGCATACCTCTCCCTTGTCATGGACTGGCTTTTCAGTTGGCTCAATAACTGCTGCTACATCTTCAAATTCCTCTAATAGCATAACTTCTCTTTCTTTAAGGCTCCAGCAAATCCGCCTTCATTTTATTTAGACGGCGCAGCTTGGTCTCATCTTTTTTGGCTTCACTGATATAATGAGCCCATTCTCGCTGGTGGCTAGGTGGCAGTTTAATAAAGCGCTCCTTAGCAAGACCATCCAAGTGTTCTTGCAACTCAAGAACTGCCTGGTTCAAAATTGCATCTGATAAATCTGACATAGTTCTTACCTCCTGTCATACTTCACCTCGATAACTTTGCCACCCTTTCCTACAAACTTGACGAATGGTGGCTGGCTTCTCTAGCCTGCTCTAGTTTATTGACGTAGTACTCCCGTTTTTCTTCGACTTCGTGAATCGTTGGTTCATCTTTCTGTCCATGAACTCGGACGATCTTAGCTGGGATTCCGACAACTGTCACATCACTAGGTACGTCTGCCACGACTACTGCAGCAGCACCGACTTTGGCATTTTCGCCGATTTCTACCGGTCCGATGACTTGGGCATGGGCTGAAATCAGCGCCCCTTTTCGGACAGTCGGATGGCGTTTACCAACATCCTTCCCTGTTCCACCAAGAGTCACTCCGTGATAGAGAAGAACGCCTTTTTCAACAATCGCCGTCTCTCCAATCACCAAGCCTGAGCCATGGTCGATAAAAACACCTGATTCTATCTGAGCACCCGGATGAATCTCTATCTGAGTCCAAAAGCGCCAAAACTGACTGTGCATACGAGCCAAGAGTTTGAAGCCGTGCTTCCAGAGAAAATGCGAGAGACGGTGGGCAGCTAAGGCCTTGACACCTGGATAAGTCAGCAAAACTTCCAAACTATTGCGTGCCGCTGGATCATTTTCTTTTACGATATCAATGGTTTCGCGCCACCATCCCATACATTTCTCCTTTTCTTATTCTGAATCTTTTGGTGTTTCTGTAAATTCTTTCTTAGGTTTGTGGTCCTTGTGATGACGTGGACGGTGAGGTCGCTCAGACTTTTCACCTTTTTCATCATGTTCAGGTTTTGGAGGACGAGGAAGAAGAACTTTCATAGAGGCATCGATACGGCCTTTTTCATCAATCTTGATAACCTTAACGTCGACTTCATCACCGATAGCTACCAAGTCCTCAACACGGTTGGTACGAGTCCAAGCCATTTCAGAAATATGCACAAGTGCATCTGTCTTATCAAAGAGGTTGACAAAGGCACCAAATTTCTCGATACGAACAACCTTGGCATGGTAAACTTCATCTACTTTAGCCTCACGAACCAAGCCAGCAATGATTTCTTTGGCACGGTTAATAGCAGCTTGGTCACTAGAGTAGATAGATACATTTCCTTCTTCGTCGATATCAATCTTAACGCCTGTTTCAGCGATAATCTTGTCAATAGTTTCGCCACCCTTACCGATGACAATTTTGATCTTGTCAACATCGATCTTGATGGTATCAATTTTCGGAGCAGTTGGAGCCAATTCTGGACGAACTTCTGGAATGGTTGCTTCAATCACATCAAGGATTTCAAAACGCGCTTTCTTGGCTTGAGCAAGAGCCTCAGTCAAGATTTCAGCAGTAATCCCTTGGATCTTGATATCCATTTGAAGAGCTGTAATCCCCTCACGAGTACCGGCAACCTTGAAGTCCATGTCTCCAAAGTGATCTTCCAAACCTTGGATATCTGTCAAAACAGTGTAGTTATTTCCATCTGAGATGAGACCCATAGCAATCCCTGCTACTGGCGCCTTGATTGGCACACCACCAGCCATAAGGGCAAGCGTTCCCGCACAGATAGAAGCTTGAGAAGAAGAACCGTTTGATTCTAATACTTCTGCTACCAAGCGGATCGCGTATGGAAATTCTTCCAAACTTGGCAAGACTTGAGCAAGGGCACGCTCACCAAGAGCACCGTGACCGATTTCACGACGACCTGGCGCACCATAACGACCTGTTTCTCCTACAGAGTATTGAGGGAAGTTATAGTGGTGCATAAAGCGTTTCTTGTACTCTGGATCCAAACCATCGATGATTTGAGTTTCTCCCATCGGAGCCAAGGTCAAGACTGAAAGAGCTTGAGTTTGTCCACGAGTAAAAAGACCAGAACCATGTACACGAGGAAGATAGTCGACCTGCGCATCTAAAGGACGGATTTCATCGACCTTACGACCGTCAGGACGAACCTTATCTTCTGTAATCAAGCGACGCACTTCAGCGTGCTCCATTTGTTCCAAGATTTCAGCCACATCACGCATGATACGGTCAAATTCTTCGTGGTCTGCATATTTTTCTTCATAAACAGCAGTCACTTGGTCTTTAACTGCTTGAGTTGCAGCTTCACGAGCCAATTTTTCTTCTACTTGAACCGCTTTTTGGAGGTCGCTGTTGTAGGCTGCGATGATTTCAGCTTGCAAGTCAGCATCCACATGAAGCAATTCCACTTCTGCTTTTTCCTTACCGACTGCCGCAACTATTTCTTCTTGGAAGGCAATCAATTCTTTAACAGCTTCGTGTCCTTTCAGAAGGGCTTCCAACATGATTTCTTCTGACAATTCTTTGGCACCAGACTCCACCATATTGATAGCGTGTTTGGTACCAGCTACTGTCAATTCAAGAAGCGATTGCTCTGCTTGTTCTTGACTAGGGTTGATGATGATTTCACCGTCTACATAGCCCACCTGAACCCCAGCAATTGGACCGTCAAATGGAATATCTGAGATAGAAAGTGCCAAGGATGAACCAAACATAGCAGCCATAGGTGCAGATGCATTTTCATCGTAAGAAAGAACCGTGTTGATCACTTGCACTTCGTTACGGAAACCTTCTGCAAACATTGGACGGATTGGACGGTCAATCAAACGCGCTGTCAAGGTCGCATCTGTTGAAGGACGTCCTTCACGTTTCATAAAGCCACCTGGAAACTTCCCAGCCGCATACATTTTTTCTTCGTAGTTGACTTGAAGTGGGAAGAAATCCCCAGTTGCCATTTTCTTAGACATGACGGCTGCAGTCAAGACAGTTGACTCACCGTAACGCACGACAACAGAGCCATTTGCTTGCTTAGCAACCTGGCCAGTCTCTACGATTAACTCACGACCCGCAAAAGTCGTTTGAAATACTTGTTTTGTCATTTTAATCCCCTTTGGATTGATGAAATTATACGCCTTGCCTACAAAAATCAAGATATTTTGGACGGTTCGGTTTGCCGAACATTTCTGTAGAAAAATAGGAAGGTGACGAAGCATTCGATGAATGCTAGGAAGCTTGTCTTTTTTCCTAAGAAATGAGACCAAAATTCAATTAAGTAGTTTTTTTGATATTTCACTGGAATAGTGCGGACGGGAGCAACTTCCTTCGGAATTTCATCCCTTATTTTTTAGCCTGAAGTCTAAAAAATTCCGTCCTAGAAAATAACAGAGTTATTCTCTAGGATACTACTATAGCTTGAAATATCTTTTAAATACTCACTCCGTTCGTGTTTTTTGAGACACCTATTATCATATTTTGTTTAAAAAATAATCCACTTTAAACAAACTTCTACAACCTAAATACCCTCATCTTTGTATCAAGTACGTACAGAGTCTATTTTATCATATTTTTCTTAAAAAGTGCGGGCTTTTCTATTAAAAAGGAACCATTCCCCTCACCTGAGAAGAATGGTTTGCTTTTTATTATCCTAAAGACTGATGATTAAACAAGGCATGGGTTGCTTGGTGGATGTATTTTGCTGTTTCAGCATTGTTCATGGTGTAGAGATGCACACCTGCGACATCCTGCGTTACCAAGTCCACGATCTGATCCACGGCATAGGCAAGTCCTGCTGCTCTGAGCGACTCAGGGTCATGCTCATACTTGTCTAAGATGGCCTTAAATTTACGTGGAAGATGGATATTCTCACAAGTCTTCAAGAGACGAAGTGCTTGATTACGGTTCAGAATGGGCATGATACCTGCATGAATAGGAACATCAATCCCTGCCAAGGTACACTTATCTTGGAAATCGTAGAAGCGCTCATTGTCAAAGAAAAGTTGCGTTACAAGGCTTGAACAACCTGCATCCACTTTCTTCTTGAGATTTTGAATATCCGAGATTTGGTTTGGAGAGTCAGGATGCCCCTCTGGGTAGCAAGCGCCAATAATATCAAAGTGAGGGGCTTGTTCCTTGATGAACTCGATCAAATCCGTTGCGTAGCGGAAATCCTTTTGTGGTTCCACATCAGGGATAATATCCCCACGCAAGGCCAAGATTTTCTGTACCCCAACCTTATCCAAGTCTGCAATGGTTTCAGCAACCTTTTCCTTGGTCAGATAGATAGCTGGCAAGTGGGCAATGGTTGGAATCGTCAAGTCATTCTGGATAAAGTCAGCCAAACGAACCGTTGTTTCCTTGATATTAAATTTATTGTTGCTGGCAGTCACACTGATAAAGTGCGGTGTCAGCTCCCGCATATCCTGCAAGGCTGAAATAATTTTATCATTACCCACAGCTGGGTTTGGAGGGAACACTTCAAATGAAAGTGACGGAGTTTGGCGTGACATAGTCATTATCCTTTTCTTTTTGATTTCATGATTGCTGAGCCAGCTAGGGCCAAGCAGTTCCTTGATCAGTCAGTGTCAAGAGAGAAATCTTATCTTATAATTTCTCACGCGCAGCTTTTGCTGCTTCAACAAGGCGGATCAAGCTTTCTTTTGTTTCTGGAATACCACGTGTTTTCAAACCACAGTCAGGGTTGATCCAAACTTTCTTGCTTGGTACTTTGGCAAGAATAGCATCGATTGTGTGGTCAATTTCGCCTTCATTTGGCACACGAGGTGAGTGGATATCGTAAACTCCAGGACCCACTTCTGTTTGGAAGTTTTTCGCTTTGAGTTCGTCCAAGATTTCAAGGTTTGAACGGCTTGCTTCAAAGGAAATAACGTCCGCATCCATGTTGTCGATAGCTGGGATGATATCTGTAAATTCTGAGTAACACATGTGGGTGTGGATTTGAGTGTCTGGCGCTACTGTAGAGTGTACCAAGCGGAAGGCTGGAATAGCCCAATCAAGGTAGTCTTCGTACCAGTCGCTACGACGGAGTGGCAATTTCTCACGAAGAGCAGCCTCATCGATTTGGATGATTTTCACACCAGCAGCTTCAAGGTCAAGAACTTCATCCTTGATAGCAAGAGCGATTTGAAGAGTTGAGTCCTTGATAGAGATGTCTTCACGTGGGAATGACCAGTTGAGGATGGTAACAGGTCCAGTCAACATACCCTTAACAGGTTTGTCTGTACGACTTTGAGCATAGCTAGACCATTTGACAGTGATTGGGTTGAGACGAGTGACATCACCCCAGATGATTGGTGGTTTCACCCCACGCATACCGTAAGATTGTACCCAACCATTCTTAGAGAAGAGGTAACCTGACAAGTTTTGACCGAAGTACTCAACCATGTCGTTACGCTCGAACTCACCGTGTACAAGCACGTCAAATCCAACTTCTTCTTGCCATTTAATCCATTCGTCGATGGTTTCAGCAAGGAAAGCGTCGTATTCTTCTTGTGACAATTCACCCTTACGGAAGGCCAAACGTTTGGCACGAACTTCCTTAGTTTGAGGGAATGAACCGATGGTTGTTGTTGGAAGAGCTGGAAGTTTAAAGGCTTCTTCTTGGATAGCTTCACGTTCTGCAAAGGCTGGCAAACGAGTGTAGTCTGCGTCTGTCAAACCAGCGATACGCGCACGAAGTTCTGTATTTTCACCCACACGCTCAGTCGCAAAGAGTTCTTTATTAGCTGCAAGAGCTTCTGCACCTTGACCATTGCGGATAGCATCCAAATCACGAATCTCATCCAATTTTTCAACTGCAAAAGCAAAGTGGTTCAAGATAGCTGGTTCAAATTCTTCATTAGCAGTTGTAAATGGCACATGAAGAAGTGAGCATGAGCTTGTCAAGACAATGTTTTCAGCTGGAATTTGCTCAAGAACAGCCAAGCTCTTTTCGTAGTTGTTGCGCCAGATGTTTTTACCATTGACAATACCTGCATAGAGAGTCTTGTCAGCTGGAAAGCCACCTTTAACGAGTTCAAGAGTTTTCTTACCTTCAACGAAGTCCAGACCGATGGCATCTACTGGCAAATTCACAAGATCAGAGTAGACGTCACGAACGTCACCGAAGTAAGTTTGAAGCAAGACTTCAAGACCTTTTTTGTCAGCCAAAAGCTTGTTGTAGAGGTTCAAGAAGAGAGCTTTTTCTTCAGCTGTCAAGTCTTTGACAAGAGCCGCTTCGTCGAGTTGGATGCGAGTCGCACCAAGTTCAGCTAATTTAGCAAAAACTTCTTGGTATGCAGCCACTAAGCTATCTACGAAGTCTTCTGCTTTCACGCCTTCTTCAAAGTCTGACAATTGAAGGAAAGTGAATGGACCTACAAGGACAGGACGAGTGTTCAATCCAAGTTCTTTCGCTTCTTGGAACTCATCAAAGATCTTGTGACCAGCCAATTTTACTTGAGTGTCTTTTTCAAATTTAGGAACGATGTAGTGGTAGTTGGTGTTGAACCATTTCTTCATTGGAAGGGCACGCACGTCCCCTTTTTCTCCTTGGTAACCACGTCCCAAAGCAAAGTAGCGTTCAAGGTCAGACAAGTCCAAGTTTTGAACGGATGCAGGTACCACGTTGAAAAGGAAGGCTGCATCTAGGAAGTTATCATAGTGAGAAAAGTCATTTGATGGAATTTCAGTGATGCCTTTTTCTTTGACAATGTTCCAGTGTTTTGCACGCAATTCTTTTGCTGCTGCCAAGAGTTCTTCTTCTGAGATTTCTTTTCTAAAGTATTTTTCAGTTGTAAATTTTAATTCGCGGAATTCACCCAAACGAGGGAAACCGATGATCGTAGTTGACATGATGTGTCCTCCAAAATTTGTTGTTGAAACTATCTTAACAGAAAAGAAACTGTCTGTATAATTGTAAATAATTAGGCTTTGATATAGTTTGAAACTATATCACTGTTTTAAACAAAAGAAAAAGACTTGAGACCAGTGTCTCAAATCCTTTGTATTGCTTGTTTTATTGCTGTATTTTAGTTAGAATGCTCAAACGAGCTATTGACGATTCTCATCAGTGACTATGGCTTGTTATTAGAAAAGACTATAGGTTGGTTTTCTTTTGTAATTTTGATATTTCCCTTAAAAAGTGCGGACGAGAGCAAATTACTTTGTAATTTCATCCCTAATTTTTGGGCCAGAGTGTCTCAAAAATCCCGTTCTGGATAATAATAAATTATTATCCAGAATACCACTATAGCGGGAAATATCCTCTAAAAGCTCACTTCGTTCGCCCTTGGCTTTTTAATTAGAACACAAGAATTATCTTAACACTCATAAAACAAGACCTTAGAATCATTCTAAAGATCTCCTTTTTATTATTCGAAAAAATGACGAGAAGAGTTATAATGTGGAGCCAATCCTGACTCTTACTTCAGCTCAATGCCTTTCTCTCGGAGATTAGCCAGACATTCCTCATAGTATCCTGCATCATGCTCACTATAGATGGGAGTGGTCAGCTTCTCCTCAGACAAATCCTCATAAGCGGAGCAGATTTTCCCACGGTAGTTCTTGTCCAACCACTCTGGACTGACATTATAGCCACGGTTAGCCATCTCCTCCATGATCAAGCGATGATAGGCATAGAGACGATAGGGCGAGTGGGTAAAGACATAGTTCACTGTCGTATGCTTTCTGCCCCAACCATTACCACGAAGGGCGCAACACTCTCGATGTTGCCCCAAAAGCTGCGGACGGGGAAGTTGTGAAATCAAAGCCTCATGCCAAAGTCTCATGGGAGTCTCCTTTCAGTAAAGTCGAATGTTGCAAGTAGGTATTGGGATAGCGTTCCAGCAAGTCTCGAGTTTTAGCGATCAAGTCTTCCTTAGAAGCCTGACCAAAGCGGTAGCGATCCAGCAGGAGCATATAGTCTTTGCGCTCAGCATCAGTCGCTTTCTTTTTAAAATAGCCCCAAATATGCTGAAAGGCATTGCAAACCTGACCCCTGTGCTCTGGGATTTGACAGGAACGGTCAATCAGTTCTTGAACATGACTCAGCTCCACCTGTTCATTCTTCAAGTATTGACGAATCTCATTGTAAATATTGCTAGAATGACTCAAAACGAGGTATTTGTTTCTAGCCCAGAGTTGTTGGCACTGGGATTTTTGATTAGTTTGTTCCATGTTTCTCCTTGTTTTCTATCCGTTTCCAGGGAATATGGAAACAAAGTTGTATCTAAAAAATGAGCGAATCGATTACACCATCACCCTTTAAAGTTTTTCAAAAACTCTTTGAGTTCGGCATCGGCTTCTGGTGTGGTTCCGTGGAGTTGACCGAGCATTTCAAGCAATGAAGCTGTTTGACTTTCGATAGCTTTATTTGTCTCGTTAATCTTGCTGACGATGTCTGTCAGCGGCTCGACTTCTTCTTCCTCAAAGGTGTCTACATAGCGAGGGATATTGAGGTTGTAGTCATTTTCGACAATTTCTTCATAGCTTGCCAAATGGGCAAACTTGTCAATCTCCTTACGAGACTTGTAGGCTTCCAGAATCTTCTCGATATGAGCATCCGTCATGATATTCTGATTTTTCCCCTTATCAAACTCCTTAGAAGCATCGATAAAGTAAACATCACGATTAGTTCGATTCTTTTTGAGAATGATGACCGTGGTCGGAATGCTGGTATTAAAGAAGATATTGGCAGGTAGACCGATAACCGTGTCAATTGCTCCTTCTTCTAACAAGGCCTTACGAATAGTTCCTTCCGCATTTCCACGGAAGAGAACACCATGAGGAAGGACGATAGCCATAACTCCATTATCCTGCTTGAGATGGTAGTAACCATGTAAAAGGAAGGCAAAGTCAGCCTTGGACTGGGGTGCCAGTTTCCCAAAAGGAGAGAAACGAGGATCATTCAAGAAGCCAGAGCTAGCAGACCACTTAGCAGAGTACGGCGGGTTCATCAGAACCCCATCAAAGTTGGTTGGTTCCTGTGTCGGCCAGTCTTCATCCAGTGTATCAGCATTGTGGAGAAATTGATTCTCAACTGGAACACCGTGTAGAATCATGTTCATCCGAGCTAGGTTATAGGTCGAGGTATTGAGCTCCTGACCAAAGTAGACAACTGTCTGCGGTTTATGAGAGTATTTCTTGGCATTGAGCAAGAGAGAGCCAGAGCCCATGGTCGCATCATAGATGGTAAAACCTTGCTGGTCCTCACGACCTAAAAAGGCAATCTGAGTCATGAGTTTGGCAACAGGCTGAGGTGTATAAAACTCACCAGCTTTCTTACCCGAGTCAGTCGCAAACTGACCGATCAGATACTCATAGGCATCCCCCAGCATATCGCCTGCATGACCCGCTACATCTAGCACAGCCAACTCTTTCATGACTGCCGCCACTGTTTGGTTTTGCTTTTGTGGAGTTGCCCCTAGCTTTTTGGAATAGAGATCAATATCCTCAAAGAGATTTTCATAGAGGTCGTCACTCTGCTCGATATCTCGAAAACCCTGAGCCAAATCTTCCAGCTGGAAAGTCCCCTCATTAACACGCGCTACCAGAGCCGTAAAGGTCAAGTCGGGCTTGATACTATAGTTGAGTTCGTCCTTCATGACTGCAAGAAGATCCTCGTGAGTGTCCACATCTTCATAGTAGTTACGATAGACCTCAAGGGCAGCCTCAAGACTATCTGTCCCCTCCTCCATGGTCTCCGCCACGAAAAAGAGCATCTTATCTGATAGATACTTGTAAAAGACCATGCCCAAGAGATATGACTTGTAGTCATTAGCATCCATCTTAGAGCGGAGAACATCCGCTGAGTTCCACAGGGCTTGGTAGAGCGACTGGGAAGTTTGTGTTGTTTCCATAGTGTTTCTTTCTAAGTTTTGCAATTTATTTTTAAACAAGCATTCATTTATAACAAATCACTTCATTTTCAATCGTTCGAATCAAATCTAAAGGAATAGAAGAGACTGGAAGTTGATAAACGATGTTTTTTCGCGGGTTATAAAATCCAAGATTTTCGATAGAAAGGAAATCGGGGTCAAAGGAATGTAGCCCCATGATATAGTATACAAGGACTTGTAGTGTATTGTCTTTATTAGGAGCTGTTTTAGTCACCTTAAAATCCCACAGTGTATCCTTGGTCAGAAAATCTCCATCACCCTTATCAATCGTTTCTGTATAGCCTCCCAAAAAGTTAAAGCCATCTTTTACCAAAGGACCATAAAGATCGAAGAAGCAAAGGCTTCGCTCCACCATGATACGAATATTCTCTATCGTTTCGGCATCCACTGTAATTTCCTCAAAAGGCTTATAATACTGTTTCCCCGCACGAAAAACGACATCAAAAGAAACCAAACGACACGCACTTTCTATCGATAAATCGTCCAATCCTGTCACCAAATCGAGTAGTGCTTCTGCTAGGTCTCCCATGTTAACCCTATGAGCTCCCATGAGAGAAATTATGAAAGCATCACGGGCTTCTGTCCCTTTCATAAAGCGTGTCAAGTAGTCCACACAAATCCCCACTAAACTAGGAGATACAGACTCTACAGAATGCAGAACTCGGTGATCTTCGAACTGCTCTACTGAAAATAACTTGATGGGCAGATAACCACCTCGAGGTTGGTTAATTTCTTTGATACGTTGTGTTACAGATACCATGAACTCTCCTTTTTATAGATAATTTTTTAAAGAATGTTACCTCAGTTTTCCTTCTTCCGTAATCGCCTAGCAGAGCTGGCTTCCATCTGATGACTTGTAATTGGATTAGTATATAATCTTCCTAACGCCAATTTTAAAAAACTTGTCAATCGTTTGTTAGTATCAATAATAAATTTTCCTTCTGAGACCTTAAAATCTTGCTCTGGGTATTGTTCATATGATGTTAATAAGGTGCTAATTATTGAGGTATCAGATAAATCAATTTCATCATCTTTTAGAATTGCTACCATCTTTAAATTATTAGATTTAATCTCAAAGTCTGAGAAACTAACTAAATCAATTCTTTTTAATTCATCAACTTCTGCAATACTAGCTATACGGTAGTAATCATCAATCCCTTTGAATAGACTATGAATCGTCCTAAAACTTCTAAAGTACAATTTATTATTTCCGTCAAAATAAGCATCGTTCTCAGATTTTAGTTCTATACCCTTTTCAATAATTGTTCTTTCAGCTCTTCTATATCTCCATTTCAAGATTGACTTATCTACCAGTCTCTTTGATTGTGTGATTTTTTGAAAAACTAACCCATCGTTATCAACTTTACGAAAAATCAAGTCAATTTTCGAGAACTCTTCTTCACTCACATCATTTAGACCCGCAGTATTTAAAAATTTATCTTCATATTCTTTGACCATAGACATATGCTCATCATCAATTTCAATATAGAACCATTCCTCATGTTCTAATTTTATTTCTGGATCAAATTCTCTACTATTTTCAGGATCAATCTCCGGAGCAACTAATTCAGAAATATCATCCGTGTTATCCAATTTTCTATACGTTCGACCTACTTTTACTAAAAACATACTATTCCTTCTCCAAAAAAGTAAAATTATTTATTCTAACTAGACCTTCTATAGTCCCAGTCTCTTTAACATCTTTTTTCTTGCTATAAATAATAAAGACATTACCGTTTTTATCAGTGACTCTGTAATAACGATATGAGAGTAACCATATCAAATTAAAATAGTATGACCTCTCCATAAGAATCCACCATATTAGAAAAATGAGGACTATTACTACAATCTGATATAAGAATGTTAATTCACCTAAACCCAGCATAATTACAAAAAGGCCTAAGTAAGTTGGAATGATTTCATTTTCTACTGGTTGTATACTTTCAACTTGAGCAGTATCATTTGCTTCTTTAAATCTTTTCAAATACTGTAAGACTCCAAAAGAAAAAGAAAGCATCAGGAAAATCAACACTCCTATTTTTAGAAAACTACATACATAAGAATCATGTGAGGGAAAAATGTCTATAGTAAATAGATACAAGACTAAACCTGGCGAAAAAGAACAAATTGATAAACAAAACGACAAACATAATCTTTTAAATTTTTTCATAACAAAATTCTATATAAACATATCCTGCAAGAGTTTCTTTTTCAGTGTTACTAACTGAGAAATTTTCTCTTGCTGAGCTGTGATTAGGTTATCGAGGTTAGAGAAATAGGCGCCGATGGCTTGTTGTTCTTCGAGTGAAGGAGGAAGTGATACCTTTATTTTCTCTATCTGCCATAAAGAAAGCGAGGGTTGTGCTCCAATTGTTGAATCACTTTTGATAAAAGACTTTATTCTTGGACTTTTCAAAAAATTCAACATAAAAATCGCATCGTCTCTCTTCAATCTAATAATTGCAATTTGCTGATTTGTATTTGCAGGTAAATCTTTTTTATCAACTTTCCCAACTACCCCAAGAGTACCGACAATTGAAAACAATACATCACCCTCTTTAAGTATAGAACGTTTTAGGTATCCTAAATGTTCTTCTAAACTTGTAGAGGCTGTCCGGACCAAACTACCAGTATCTCTATTTATACTTTCGGTTTTAATATAGTTTACTTCCCCTTGCCAGCTTTTATCTTTCGGTGTGGTTCCCTTAGTTATAGTTTCAGCCCTTGATTTAAGTTCATATAATTCCCACTCACCTTCAAATCCATCCAAGCGAATCTCAGGTACCGTATGTCCAGTCTTCGGAAACATCTTTGAGAGCATGGTCGCCTTGAGAGCTTGGTAGTTGGTAAGATTATCCTTGTAGCTAGCTAAAAGGTCGTCGAGGGTGCGGAAAAGGGAGCCGATGGCGGATTGTTCTTCTAATGATGTAGGCAAACAAACCTTGAGATTTGATAAAGATTTTTGACTAACTCCTTTTGCAGTTCCTCCACTAGATAATGAAGTTAATTCATTAAATATTTTTTGGCTACGCAATAAAGTAGCTAAAAAATCTTCCCGAATTAAATTATGTTTAACTTCAAAGGCAATCGTACGTTGACTTAGAATATACAAATCATCATTAGGAATCTGTGCAACATTTCCCATTGGTGCTTCAGTAGTAAAAACAACTTGCCCTTTATGAAGGTGATTATCTCCCATCCATCGATCATACAATTCTTGATCTCCATAATTGGCATCAGCATTGAAATCAATATAGCCATTCTTTACATTTAAAGCTGATAAAGCTAGATAACCTGTATCACTCCAACTCAAACCTAATTTTTTAGGTGTTCTACCTCTATAATCTAAAATTTTATCTATGTTGGATAATAATGGTCTTTTAACCCAATCTTTTTTTCCTTCACTAAAAATAATTTTAGGTATCATTCTTTTCCTCAACTCTTATAACTCTCTATCTAAAAATTGTTTTAACTTTTTATGTAATTCATAACCTAGAATCATCATTCATCATTTTTTAATATTATATCATGAAAAATCAATATGAACGCTAATAACAAAGCAAAAAGAGAAGAAAACTCTTCTTCTCTTGTAGCACTATTCAATCATTTATCAAGTTATAAAAGACTAATTAACTCATCATCAAGCAATGACTTATTGTCTCTATATTTTTCTGAATGCTCCATGTAATCTATAAAATACTCTGGAGAAGAAGTTGTTGAATCTAGAATATAGTTCTTCTGTTTATCTTCGTTATACTGTTTATTTATTTTTATCTCTCTCAGAATTTTTTTAGAGTATGGTTTCCCATTTGAATCCTGATACATTGATAATAGCTGTAAGCGACTAAAGATATTAGAAACATATCTTGCTGGAGATATAATATATCTCTTACTAACTATTGTTTTTGGAACCAAAATCAATAATCTATCTTTATTATTCTCCTCAGGATCCAACACATAATGACTCTCAAACTTTGCCCATTCATGACTTATGTGATCCCAATATTCAAAAGTTTTGATATCACTGCTAATTTGAAATCCATGTAATCTAGCTTGTTCTAATGAAAAAACAATGAGTTCTTTCTTCAACAAACTGACAATCAAATCTGACATTCTGTCTTCGGAAAATCTTTTGATAAATAAAGGTATAGCTACTGATGTTAATGCTTTTTCTTGGACAGCTGAAACAGATGATTTCACATAACTAAAAAATTGGTCAAGCATCTTCATTGAGACACCTTTCCCTTTTGACTTATTGGAAGAATATCCTAGGTGCGTCGCATTACATTCTTTCGAATGTGAAAAAAGGTTAAATGAATCTTTTTTATTCCCTTCACAATAAATTTCATAAGACCGCTTAATAAAATCATCCACAACTCTTTTAAAATTATCTGGCAATAACAAAGGATCTACAAATAGCATAACATCTTCATTTGTATCGACATCTAAGAAGTCTAATCCTGTTTGTATTTGTTCTCTATTTAAATATTTTGATAATCGAATACCGATCACCCACTTTCTATAATATTTTGTAGAATGTAGGTTAGAATATTTTCGCTTTAATTTACAATCTATCAAATAAATGATACACTGGAAATGGAATTTTTGAATAGTGCTTTCCCAAACTAGCTAAAAATTCATAACCCTATCAAAGTCGTCAGCCCCAACTGACGTCTTTTTTTATTCTACATTTGTTATTATATCAATTTTTCAAAGGAAGTCAAGGTAGAAACACAATATAATGTGTAGAATATTGTTTATTATTAAACAAATACACAATATATAGTTTTTTATTACTATGTAAAATTTATAAATATCTAAAAAAAGCCCTAAATAAGGCTTTTTTAAAAAAGGAATCACAAAATTTGATAGAAATAAAAATCTACATATAGCCTCCAACCCTCAATGGTTCAATCACCTCTTCGATGAGTTGGGTATAGGCTTCTTTGATTTGTTTTTTATAAAGGAGTGGGTTGAGGGCATCTGTCACCTCAACTTTATAGTCCTTGTAGCGCTGACTCTTAGTCAGTTGACTTTCTCCTAGTTGTTTTTTAGCTCCCTTGCGGTAGTGATTGACATAGTAGCGGAGTTCATCTTCGCCCACATACCAGGTCTTACTAAAGTCTTGGATATGCTGCTGGATGACTGCTTCAATCATCTGGTCAAGGATATTAGCGATGGATTGACCTCTGTAGCGGTCTGGATTTGCCTGTACTTCTTGCCAAAGCTCTGAGATGATCTGTGCCAGATTTGGATTGGTCTTCTCCAAACTTTGGATATAGGTATCCACTGCTTCTCTGTCCTGTGCGCTGAGACTCTTTTCCTGACTCTGCTCTTGCTCGATCAAGCTTTGGATCAAGGTCAGAATATAGGCGTAGTTGATCTCATCTACTTGGATAGACTCTAGTTCATAATGGATATCAAGTGGTTCGCCATCGTCGTTATCATCTTCCGAACGACTTTTCAACTCTGCTAGGATATTTTGATAAAAACCAAGATAAACTTCCAACTCTTCTGCACTGAGTCCCGTTTGGGCGTAAATTTCTTCCTCATCATACTCTTTATAGACTCGGATAGAAGCTAGGTACTTATCAAATCCTTGATAGGCTTTGGCAATTTTTCTCAACTGAGGAGTCGACATTTGTTCGAGTTGGAGTCCTTCTACAGGGTCATCTGTGATGAGATTTTGAAAGTCGCTACAACTTCTCAAAAAGTTTCTCTTTTCCTCTTCCCAGTTTGGTGCTAGGACATCATTTTCACCACCATTTGAGTAAAGCTTGAGGGCATTATCTACTGCTTCCTTAAAAGCTAGAGGCTTTTGGAAGGTGATGATATGACCATAGGTCTTACTAGAATCAAATATACGGTTGTTACGACTAAAGGCCTGAATTAAATCCTGCAGTTGCATTGGTTTACGATCGATAAAGAGAGTCGATAGACAAGGGGCATCAAATCCAGTTAGGAGACGATTGACCACGATGACTAAGTCCAACTGTTCATTGCGATAGAGATACTTGTCCTGTTTTCGAGCTAGGCGGTTATTGACATCTGTATTGAAGCCACGAAGATCCGCCATAGTAAAGTGAGTATCAAACTCTTGGTTATAGTCCTCTAGGACTTGCTTCATGTGGTCTTGGTTGGCTCTTGAGTCTTCTTCATTCTCCGTAACGGAGTAGGTGATGGTCGCCTTTGGAAAGTCTGGAAGGACCATCTTGACTCTCTCAGATACCTTGACTCGTGTCTGTCCAGCCTTGACTTTTTTAAGAAGGTCATAGTAGGCTTGGGCTTGAGGGATGGACTTGACAGTCAGGATGGCATTGTAGGTATTCCCCACGCCTTTTTGGAAGCCCAGTTGTTGGCGGGATTTATTGATAATGGCATCCAAGACTTCCAGCATGTGCTCCTCATTCTCGTAGACAGTATCTGGTATGTCATCTTCAGATCTATCCGTAATGAGGGTATTGCGATAGTCTACTTTAAAGCCTAAGACAGCTCCATCATGGATGGCTTCCTTGACCGTATACTCATGGAGACGGTCTCCATACTGTTGCTGAGTAGTTTGGGCGAGGTCGCCGACCTGCTGGCGTTTATTTTCCTTAAAGATTGGCGTTCCTGTAAATCCATACCAGAGAGACTGAGGGAAAAAGGCTTTAATGTCCTTTTGTGTTTGAGGTGTCACGGCACGGTGGCATTCATCCACTACAAAGGCCACGCGGAGGCCCTTGATTTTGTCTGCATCTCGTTGGTAAAGGCCTTGGTCAAACTTGCGCATCATAGTAGTGATTTTCTGGATGGTGGTCACTACGACACGCTTATCATTACTTCCTAGTCTCTTGACCAAATCATGTGTATTGTCCGTCTCATCGATATCAATGACATCATTGGTTGCATAGGAGAGGAAGGATGAAGTGGTTTGTTGGTCCAAGTCCCTGCGGTCAACGACAAAAATCGTCTTTTGGATAGATGGAATCTGAAGGAGATTCCGAGCCACCTTATAAGAAGTCAGAGTCTTTCCTGAACCTGTCGTATGCCAAACATAGCCAGACTCCTGACGACGTGAAGCTTCCTGCACCGCTTCGATAGCATGGATCTGATAAGGACGCAAGAGGATGAGAGATTTTTTGCTATCATCAATGACAGAATACTGCATGACCATCTGGTGAGCACGAGGGATAGAAAGGACTTCGTGGGCAAAGCTTGTCAAGTTTGTCACAGGATGATTGTCCTTATCCACCCACTTGGTTAGAAATTGCTTGTTGAGTTTATTTTCTCGAGCTGCAGCGATATAGCGTGTATCGATCTTGTTGGTCACAACAAACATCTGCAAGCTAGAGTAGATACCACGGAACTTGCCTTCGCGGTCATATTTTTTAATTTGGTGAAAGGCATCGATAAATGCTGCTTGGGAACTCTTGAGCTCGATTTGAATCATAGGCAAGCCATTGATGAGAAGAGTAACATCCAGTCTACGGTCTTGATCCAGAGGATTTACTTTTTCTCTTTGGACTTGATTGACAACTTCGTAGCTAGACTTTCCTGCTGCGATATTGTCACGCCAAATGACTGACAAACGGATGGTGCCTAGGCTAGCATCTTCTCTTTGAACCTCGACTTTGGCAATGCCGTTTTCACCGACCAACCACTTAGCAGCATCATAGTAGCTGACAAAGTTGAGTTGGTTTTTAATCTGGCGTTTTTCCTGCTCTGTCAAGGGATGGTCTGCTAGGAGAGCCACATTATTTTGGGCTAGTTTAGTAAAGAAATTTTCCCATAATTGGTCTTCTGTTTTTAGGTCTTCTCGATAAGTCCATTGACTTTCACCAGTCACCAGCTGGCTAATCAGTTGTTTTTCTATCTCCAGTTCTGGTTTTACTTGCATCATTCTCTCCTTTAACGATGTTCTACTTTCTTTATTATAACATGTTTATCATTAAATTCCCCCTTCTTTTGCAAAATATGGTATAGTAGAATCATACTATCTATGAGGAGTTTACATGTCACAGGATAAGCAAATGAAAGCTGTTTCTCCCCTTCTACAGCAAGTCATCAATATTTCATCTATCGTCGGGGGAGTCGGCACCTTGATTTTCTGTATTTGGGCCTATCAGGCAGGAGTGTTACAGTCCAAGGAAACCCTATCGGCCTTTATCCAGCAAGCTGGGGTTTGGGGGCCACCACTCTTTATCTTTTTACAGATCCTACAAACCGTTGTTCCGATCATTCCGGGAGCTTTGACCTCAGTGGCTGGGGTATTTATTTACGGCCACATCATCGGAACCATCTATAACTATATCGGCATCGTGATTGGTTGTGCCATTATCTTTTACCTCGTCCGTCTCTATGGAGCTGCCTTTGTCCAGTCCGTCGTCAGCAAGCGCACCTATGACAAGTACATCGGTTGGCTAGATAAGGGCAATCGTTTCGAGCGTTTCTTTATCTTTATGATGATCTGGCCAGTTAGCCCAGCTGACTTTCTCTGTATGCTGGCTGCCCTTACCAAGATGACCTTTAAGCGCTATATGATTATCATCGTTTTGACCAAGCCCTTTACCCTAGTGGTTTATACTTATGGTTTGACTTATATTATTGATTTCTTCTGGCAGATGTTTTGAGAATAGAAAAATCCGTTTGGAAAACCAAACGGATTTTTTGAACATAGACAGACTATCGCTTGATACTAAATATACTTTGGTATGAAAATCATCCCTTCTTCGCGAGTAAAGCGAGGTCTTACCTAGCCTTTCCGCCGTGATAAAAACACCTGAAATCTAATGGTTTCAGGTGTTCGGAAACTTTGAGACTTTAGGCTCAAAGTTTAGGTATGGAATTTCGAAGAAAGTCGCTACCGTCCGTCATCACTTAAGGAAAGGCTCAAAAACATTGTCTTCAATCAAAACATCCGTTTGGTTGCCCAAACGGATGCTTTTTTTATTTTGCGACACTTTTAGCAAGGACAAAGTTCCCAAGTGTGGCAGAACCATTGCCTGCGACTGCTGGAGTCACGATGTAGTCACGCACATCTGGTACTGGTAGGTAGCCATTGAGAAGAGCTGTGAATTTCTCACGCACACGGTCCAGCATGTGTTGTTGGGCCATAACGCCACCACCAAAGACGATCACATCTGGACGGAAAGTCACAGTAGCATTGACCGCAGCCTGAGCGATATAGTAGGCTTGAACATCCCAGACAGAGCTGTTGAGTTCGATGTTTTCGCCACGAACACCTGTACGAGCTTCTAGACTTGGTCCAGCCGCAAAGCCTTCCAAACAACCCTTATGGAAAGGACAGACGCCGTTAAATTCTTTTTCTACATCCATTGGGTGTTTAGCCACATAGTAGTGACCCATCTCAGGGTGACCGACACCACCGATAAACTCACCACGTTGGATAACACCTGCACCGATCCCTGTACCGATCGTGTAGTAAACCAAGTTTTCGATACGGCCACCAGCATTGTTACGAGCAACTACTTCACCATAGGCAGAGCTATTTACGTCTGTGGTGAAATACATGGGTACGTTGAGGGCACGACGGAGAGCCCCAAGTAGGTCTACATTTGCCCAGTGAGGTTTTGGAGTCGTTGTGATAAAGCCATAGGTTTTTGAGTTTTTGTCGATATCGATCGGACCAAATGAACCGACAGCAAGACCAGCAAGATTATCGAATTTTGAAAAGAACTCGATGGTTTTATCGATAGTCTCGATAGGAGTTGTTGTTGGAAATTGTGTTTTTTCCACAACATTAAAGTTTTCATCACCGACAGCACAGACAAACTTTGTACCGCCCGCTTCTAAGCTTCCATATAATTTTGTCATGATAAACCTCTTATCTTTGTTTTCTCTATTATAGCACATTTTAAAGGGCTAGATTTCTCAATATTTTAGATTTTCCTCTGTAAATCTTACCATCCAAGTAAAAACGAACAAACATAATATTTGTTCGTTTTATTTTTAAATCTGATTTTCGAAGAGGACTAGGCTTTCACTTCGATGATAGCGTCACCCTTGACAACTGAACCGCTTGCGACTGGTGTCACAGAAGCGTAGTCTGCTGTGTTGGTTACGATAACCATTGTTGTGTCGTCAAGACCTGCAGCAGCAATCTTAGCTGAGTCAAATGTTCCAAGAACATCTCCAGCTTTAACCTTGTCACCTTGGGCAACTTTATGGTTGAATCCTTCACCGTTCATTGAAACAGTATCGATACCAACGTGGATCAAGATTTCAGCTCCGTTAGCTGTTCTTAGGCCATAAGCATGTCCTGTTGGGAAGACAATTGTCACTTCAGCATCAGCTGGTGCGTAAACAACATCTTCACTTGGTTTTACAGCGATACCTTGTCCCATAGCTCCACTTGAGAAGACTGGATCATTCACATTTGAAAGAGCAACGACATCACCAACGATTGGTGTTTGGATAACACCTTCGCTAGGTGAAACCACAGTACCAGTTACTGCTTCTTCTGTTAAACGGTCAGTTTCAGCTTCAGAAATTGCTCCTGAAACTTCTTCTACTTCATCTTCGTAACCAAACATGTAAGTAAGAGCAAAACCAAGTACAAATGATACAGCTACCATAAGAAGGTATTGTAGAAGTTGTCCGTTACCAATGTAAAGCATTGTACCAGGGATGATTGTGATACCATTACCAGTACCAGCAAGTCCAAGGATAGATGCCAATCCACCACCGATTGCACCAGCAATCAATGAAAGGAAGAATGGTTTACGGAAACGCAAGTTAACCCCGAAGATAGCAGGCTCAGTAATACCTAGGAAGGCAGAAAGAGCAGCTGGGAAGGCAAGTGTTTTCAGTTTAGGATTTTTAGTTTTCACACCAACGGCTACTGTCGCAGCACCTTGAGCAGTCATGGCAGCTGTGATGATAGCGTTGAATGGGTTAGCATGGTCAGCAGCAAGCAATTGAACTTCAAGCAAGTTGAAGATGTGATGAACACCTGATACGACGATTAATTGGTGAACTCCACCAATCAAGAAACCACCAAGTCCGAATGGCAAGTTAAGAATAGCTTTTGTTCCAATGAGGATGTAACTTTCAACAACGTGGAAGACTGGTCCGATAACAAACAATCCAAGGATTGACATTACAAGGAGTGTTACGAACGGTGTTACCAAGAGGTCAAGTACATCTGGAACAACTTTACGAACAGCTTTTTCAAATTTAGCTCCGACAACCCCGATAATGAAGGCTGGAAGAACTGAACCTTGCAAACCTACAACTGGGATAAATCCGAAGAACTGCATTGCAGTTACTTCACCACCAGACGCAACAGCCCAGGCATTTGGAAGTGAACCAGAAACGAGCATCATACCAAGAACGATACCAACAGCTGGGTTACCACCGAATACACGGAAGGTTGACCATACAACCAAACCTGGCAAGATGATGAAGGCTGTATCTGTAAGGATTTCTGAGTAAATCTTCACATCATCTGGAAGTGTAATTCCAAGAGCAGTCAAGAGACCACGAACACCCATGAAGAGACCAGTTGCTACGATAACTGGAATGATTGGAACAAAAACGTCACCGAAAGTACGGATAGCACGTTGGAACCAGTTTCCTTGTTTAGCAGCTTCTGCTTTCATATCTTCTTTAGAAGATGTTGGCAAACCAAGTGCAACGACTTCGTCGTACATCTTGTTTACTGTACCAGTACCAAAGATGATTTGGTATTGGCCTGAGTTAAAGAAAGCTCCTTGAACTTTATCCAAGTTCTCAATCACTTCCTTATTGATTTTTCCTTCATCTTTGACCATGACACGTAGACGAGTCGCACAGTGGGCAACACTGTTGACATTTTCACGTCCGCCAAGGGCTTCGATGACCTTTTTTGCAATATCCTGATTGTTCATTTGCAAAAATCTCCTTATAAAATTTTGTTCTTGTTTGAAAGCGATTTTATTCGCCCTACGACTATTATTTTATCACGTTTCTAAAATATGTCAAGCGTTTTGCAGAATTTTTTAAACCCTTTCTTTTTTCTCTGATTATTTTTGCTCGTTTTTGAGGGTTATTCTCTTTTTCCTCAAAAAAATATCTTTATACTTGAGGAATCAAGGCTTTTATTTACATTTTCTTTCATTTTTTCGTGAAAATTTGCCAGATTTCCTTTACTCGATTTATGGCAATCGTTTGACATGTTTTTCTTTTTTTTAACATAAAAGACTTGCTTTTTTTGCCGAAAACGTTTACTATTAATAATAGAATAGAACTTATGGAGGAAAGATAAAATGGAATGGACAACCGAGCGCCGTTACAGACGCTATGAAGACTGGTCTAATGATGAAATCAAACAAATCAAGGAAACGATGGCACAATCTCCTTGGCATACTCGTTACCATGTCGAGCCTAAAATGGGCCTTCTCAATGATCCAAATGGTTTTTCTTATTTTGATGGCAAATGGATTCTCTTTTACCAGAACTTCCCCTTTGGTGCAGCCCATGGGTTGAAGTCTTGGGTGCAGCTTGAAAGTGATGATTTAGTGCACTTTACAGAAACTGGAGTCAAAGTTTTGCCAGATACTCCATTTGATAGCCACGGTGCCTACTCTGGTTCTGCCATGCAGTTCGGCGATCAGTTGTTCCTATTTTATACTGGAAATGTCCGTGATGAAAATTGGATTCGTCACCCTTACCAGATTGGTGCTCTGATGGATAAGGATGGCAAGATTACAAAGATTGACAAGATCTTGATTGACCAGCCAGCAGACTCTACTGACCACTTCCGTGACCCACAAATTTTCAACTTTAAGGGACAATATTATGCTATCGTCGGTGGACAGGACTTAGAGAAAAAAGGCTTCGTCCGTCTCTACAAGGCTGTGGACAATGATTACACAAACTGGCAAGCAGTTGGCGACCTTGACTTTGCTAATGACCGCACTGCCTACATGATGGAATGTCCAAATCTAGTCTTTGTAGGGGAGCACCCTGTCCTTCTCTACTGTCCACAAGGATTGGATAAGGGTGTTCTAGACTATGATAATATCTATCCAAACATGTACAAAATCGGTGCTTCCTTTGATCCTGAAAATGCCGAAATGGTAGATGTGTCTCCATTGCAAAATCTAGACTATGGCTTTGAAGCCTATGCAACTCAAGCATTCAACGCTCCAGATGGACGTGCACTAGCAGTAAGTTGGCTTGGGTTACCAGATGTTTCTTACCCATCTGACCGTTTTGACCACCAAGGAACCTTCTCATTGGTCAAAGAACTCACTATCAAAGATGGCAAACTCTACCAATATCCTGTCGCAGCCGTCAAAGAACTTCGTGCTTCTGAAGAGGTCTTCTCAAATCGTACTCAAACCAATAACACCTATGAACTGGAGCTCAACTTGGAGGCCAATATCCAAAGCGAGATTATCTTGCTCGCTGACAAAGAAGGCAAGGGGCTTTCCATCAACTTTGACCTTGTCAATGGACAGGTGACAGTAGATCGTAGTCAGGCTGGTGAACAGTACGCCCAAGAATTTGGTACGACTCGTTCTTGCCCTATCGATAACCAAGCTACTACTGCCACTATCTTCATCGACAAGTCAGTCTTTGAAATTTTCATCAATAAAGGAGAAAAAGTATTTTCTGGTCGTGTCTTCCCACATGCAGACCAAAATGGTATCCTGATCAAGTCTGGAAACCCAACTGGAACTTACTATGAATTAGATTATGGTCGCAAAACTAACTGATGTCGCAAAACTTGCAGGCGTCAGCCCCACTACCGTCTCACGAGTCATCAATAAAAAGGGATATCTATCTGAGAAAACCATTCAGAAGGTTAATGAAGCCATGCGAGAGCTTGGCTACAAGCCCAATAATCTGGCTCGAAGCCTCCAAGGAAAATCTGCCAAGTTGATTGGACTCATTTTCCCAAACATCAGTCATGTCTTTTATGCGGAGCTGATTGACAAATTGGAACACCAACTCTTCAAGAATGGCTACAAGACCATCATCTGTAACAGCGAACATGACTCTGAAAAAGAACGGGAGTACATTGAAATGCTAGAGGCCAACCAGGTCGATGGTATCATTTCTGGAAGTCACAACTTGGGAATCGAAGACTACAATCGTGTGACGGCACCGATTATTTCCTTTGACCGAAATCTATCACCAGACATTCCTGTCGTCTCCTCTGATAACTACGGTGGCGGAGTCCTCGCAGCCCAAACTTTGGTCAAGACAGGAGCTCAGTCTATCATCATGATTACAGGAAATGACAATTCCAACTCACCGACTGGACTGCGCCACGCTGGTTTTGCCTCTGTTCTCCCGAAAGCGCCTATTATCAATGTTTCGAGTGACTTTTCGCCCGTCCGAAAAGAAATGGAAATCAAGAACATCTTGACCCATCAGAAACCAGATGCGATTTTTGCTTCGGATGATTTGACAGCTATCCTGGTTATCAAAATCGCTCAAGAGCTGGGAATTTCTGTTCCTGATGAGCTCAAAGTCATCGGCTATGATGGGACTTACTTTATCGAAAACTACTATCCTCACCTGACAACTATTAAGCAACCTATGAAAGAGATTGCCCAACTCACTGTCGATCTTCTCTTACAGAAGATTGAAGGCAAGGAAGTTGCGACAACTGGTTACTTCTTACCCGTCACCCTATTACCAGGAAAAAGTATTTAAGTACAAAAAACTCAGACTGATTGGTCTGAGTTTTTTATGATCTTAAATTTTCGAGATAGCGCTGGGCTGTCTCCAAGTTAAAGGTTTTCTCCGAGATTAATCGCTCAACTAGGGGAGCAACTTCAGACTCACTAGCACCAGCTAGGAGAGCTAGGGATTTGGCTTGCAATTTCATGTGACCTTGCTGGATGCCCGTACTCACCAAGGCTTTGAGGGCTGCAAAGTTTTGTGCAAGACCGATAGAAACGATAATCTGAGCTAATTCTTTAGCAGAAGGATTTCCCAGTAGTTCATGACTAAGAGCAACACGGGGGTTGAGACCGATAGAGCCACCCTTGGTCGCTACCGGCATGGGCAGGGTCATCTCACCGACCAATTCTTCTGTGTCCCTATCTAGACTCCATCGACTGAGACCTTGATAGTGTCCATCTCGACTGGCAAAGGCATGGGCCCCAGCTTCGATGGCACGCCAGTCATTACCAGTGGCAATCAAAATGGCATCGATACCATTAAAAATCCCTTTATTGTGAGTAGCCGCTCGGTAAGGATCTGCCTGCGCAAACTGACTAGCCAAGGCTATTTTCTCAGCAATTTCTCGTCCTTGATCCCTTTGGGGACTCAAGTAGCGAAAGGCGATGCGACAACTTGCAGTCACCAGAGAATCGGTCGCGTAGTTGGACAAAATTCCCATAAGGCTTTGTCCTTGACTGAGTTCTTCTAAGACTGGCTTCAAGGATTCCAGCATGGTGTTGAGCATATTGGCTCCCATGGCTTCCTGGGTATCGACATGGAGATAAACAACGAGAAAGTCTGTTTCACTTTTGATCTGCTCTACATGCAAATCACGCGCCCCGCCACCACGTTTGACGATAGAAGGATAGGCTTGATTGGCAAGTTCCAAGAGCTCCACTTTCTTGTTGGCAATCTTCTCTTGCGCTTTTTCAGGTTCAGCAACTTGATAAAGGGCTACCTGACCGATCATCTGGCGCTGATGTACTTGAGCAGTAAAGCCACCTGACCGTTTGATGATTTTGCTGGCATAGCTGGCCGCAGCAACCACTGAGGGTTCTTCTGTCACATAGGGAACTGTGTAGTCCTGACCATTCACCAAAAGCTCTGGAATAATGGAATAAGGCAGAGAAAAAGTTCCTACCACATTCTCACTCAGCTGGTCTGCAATGGCCAAGCTGACTTGTTCATCCTGCTCTAGACTGGTTTGCTTTTCAGGACTAAGGAGCGCCTGAGCTCGCAACAACTCCAGGCGCTCTTGGTATGATTTTTTAGAAAATCCATTCCAACTTATCTTCATTATTTTTCAACCTTGCTATAACGGCGTTGGTGGTCGACAATTTCAACCAAGGCGTAGTCTTGATGTTCATAGCCTGCAAATTGGGCTGAACCAGACTCATCCAACTGCACCTCTTCGAAGAAGACTTTTTCATAGTCTACAACTGACAATGCTGTACGTTGTTTGAGTTTGCTCAAGCGGTCCTTATCAAGGTAAGCCTCATAGCCTTCGACCAATTCACCACTAAAGAACTCTGAAACCGCGCCGCTTCCGTAACTGTAGAGGGCAATTTTATCTCCAGCCTTCAAAGTCTCTGCATTTTCCAAAAGGGAGAGAAGCCCGAGGAAGAGGGAACCCGTGTAGATATTTCCAATCATCTGACTGTAAAGGATGGACTTATCAAAGTTCTCTTGCAAACTATCCTGTTTTTCTTTAGACAAAGTTTTGTCCATCATCTTGCGCAAGCCTTTTAGGGCCAACTTAGGATAAGGCAAGTGGAAGCAGATAGCCGCAAAGTCATCCATCGTCCAATCATAGCGTTTCTTGTATTCATCCCAAGTCGTTGTCAGGCAATCAAGATACTGTTGGGTCGAGTACATGCCGTTTACATAAGGAGTGCTTGAGTAGTTCGGACGCCAGAAATCCATGATGTCTCGCGTTTGAGCAACGTTATCATTGTTAAAGGCCATGATGCGCGGATTTTGAGTAATTAGCATCGCCACACTTCCAGCACCCTGGGTTGGCTCACCTGGAGTTCCCACACCATACTTGGCAATATCACTGGCAATGACCAAAACCTTAGACTCTGGAGAATTTTCCACATGCAATTTAGCATAATGAAGGGCAGCTGTCGCTCCATAGCAGGCTTCTTTAATTTCAAAGCTACGGGCGAAAGGCTGAATGCCTAACAAGCCATGAACAAAGACTGCCGCTGCCTTACTCTGGTCAATCCCTGACTCGGTCGCCACGATGACCATATCGATTTCTTCTTTTTCTTTGTCTGTTAAAATAGAGTTGCTTGCACTAGCTGCCAAGGTAACAATGTCCTCAGTCAGTGGCGCAATACTAATTTCATTTAACAAGAGTCCCTTGCTAAATTTTTCGGGGTCAACTCCCCTCGCTTCTGCTAAGTCTTGTAATTTCAAGACGTATTGACTGGTCGCAAAACCAATCTTATCAATACCGATTGTCATATTTACCTCTGTTTTTTCATTCATTGTAAAAAATCGTTTCATTCTATTTTATCACAAATAGGGACAAAAGAGAGAAAAAAGACTTGATTCAACAAATCAAGTCTTTGCTTTGACTGCATTAGGAAGAGATTCCTCGTTGTTTTCGGATGTAGTAATAAAGCTTTAGAATTACTGTTCCACTTGCCATTCCAATAGAAATAACAAGAGCTAACATAACCACCAAAGTCGCGCTGGCAATAGCATGGCTGTAATCTCCTGTCACAAAGAAAGCTGTCGTTCGATAGGATAAATAACCCGGCACCAAGGGGGCAAGAATGGCCAATACAAAGACCACCGCTGGTGTCTTATAGACAATACTTAAAATCTGGCTGATGCAAGAGCCAATTACTGCTGCGATAAAGGTCGCAATAATAACATTGGTTGGTTCTTTGAGCACGAGATAGAGGAGCCAAACGCCCATTCCCAAAATACCACCAGGTAGGAGCATGGAGCGTTGAACATTCAGTACGATTAGAAAGGTGATAATGGCGAGTAAACTCGCCACTGCTTGGAGCAAAATACTTGTTAGAGTCATCTTATGTCATCAAAACCAGGGCGACAGAGGTGCCAGCCCCTAAAGCGAGGGTAATGAGCAAAGATTCAAACATCTTGCTCATACCAGAGTTAATATGGTTGGTCATGATATCCCGTACCGCATTTGTCAGAGCAATACCTGGAACAAAGGGCATGACCGCTCCTGCTATAATCAGGTCTGCCGTCGAAGGAAATCCTGTGTAGCGGGCCCAGAACTGGGCAATCAATCCGAAAACAAAGGCACCCGCAAAGGCCGTTACAAAAGGAATGCGGACAAACTTCTCTACGTAGAGAGAGAAGGCAAATCCAAATAAGGTCGCAATAGCGGCGCCAAAAGCGTCATAGACATTGCCCCCAAACATAATCGAGAAGAAAGGGGCACTGAGGGTCGCTGCTACGGTCACTTGGAACTTGGTATAAGGAAGGGCTTGATTGCCGATTTCTTTCAGCTTTTTAAAGGCTGTCGAGAGATCAATCTGACCTCCGACAAGCTCCCGTGATACTTGGTTGACATCACAGACTTTCTCAATGTTATAAGAGGATGAGGTCACCCGTTTCATCCGAGAAATATTGGTGTTTTCGATAGAAAAGAAAATAGCTGCGGGCATGGCAAGAACATTGCAATCCATTATTCCTTGTGAATGGGCAATACGGATCATAGTATCCTCAACCCGATGAATCTCTGAGCCGCTTTTCAGGAGAATGGTTCCTGCTAGCATAATCACATCAATGACGGCATTCAACTCTCTCGATTCGTCCATTTTCTCCTCCTTTTTTCTACTTCCTATATTTTATCACAAAATCTTGTGAAAAAAAATCTTTGTCATGAAATCATGACAAAGATTCGTCTAATCTCGAGAACTCTCGTGAGTTCCTTCACTATTGGATGAACTGCTAGAAGGAGTATTCCCTTGTTGATTTCCTTGTTGGTTCCCCTGGTTTGGACTTGTAGGAGAACCTTGGTTCCCACGTTGGGCAGGATTAGAGGATGAAGTTGATGGTGGTGTTTTTGGTTTGTAGATGGAAAGTTTGATACGCGTACTTGCAAGATCAACCTGTTCTCCTGCTCTTGGCGTTTGACTGACAACAGTTCCTTCTGCCGTTCCTTCAGGAGCAGTCGATACTTCAACAACCTCAATATTTGCTTCCTTCACACCGACAATCTGAGTCAAGTTATTCTTTGTAAACTCGAGACTTGAACCGATGTAGTTCGGCATGCTGACACTAGTCACCTTCTTAGCTACTGTTAAGGTAATCGTAGTGGCTTTTGAGAGATCATAGGTCGAACCCGAAGCAGGGGTCTGTCTGAGGACGATTCCAGGTTCGCTTTCATTGGATTCTTCCTCTTCCATCTTGATTAGATTTTCAGGAACCTTCTTCTCCTTGAGTTCAGCTACAACTTCCGTATACTTACGTCCGACATAATTGCTCAATTGGAAGGATTGCTTACCAGAAGAAACAATCAAATTGACCTTGGTTCCTTCTTTTCGGCCGCTACCAGCTTCTGGATCCGTTCGAATAACTCGTCCTTCTGCTACTGTATCGCTGGCCTCTGACTTTTCTTCACCGGCTTCAAACTTGGATTTTTTAAGAGCTTCCTTAGCCTCTGCAACAGTTTGTCCGGCTACGTCAGGAATAGGAATCGTTGCTGGTGTTCTTGACAAAATCCAGACCAAAGAGGCTGCAACCAATAGAAGACTGGCCAAAAGAATCATATAGCGAGCCTTAAACTTCCGTTTCTTGGCAGGCTTTGGCGCTGGAGCTGGCTCTGCGACTGGTTGAGTTGATTTCTTTGGTTGAGGGCGTTCTTCTTGCGCCGGAGCTTTAGGAATCGATGTCAGTGTACTTTGTGGAACTTTAGGTAAAGTCTTAGTGTCTGCCTTACTCGCATCGTCAAAGACCAATTTCGGTTCATTCCGACGATTATAAGACAAGCTAGTTGACAAGTCCACATACATTTCTGAAACAGACTGATAACGATCTGACAGCTTCTTAGCAGTTGCCTTGATGACAACATTTTCTAAAGCCTGAGGGACAGATGGATTTTCAGCTATGACGGACGGAAGTGGCTTCTGGAAATGCTGGAGAGCAATCGTAACTGCACTATCCCCATCGTAAGGAATATGACCAGTCAGCATTTCATAGAAGATAATCCCCATTGCATAGATATCACTCTGGAAGGTCGCTTTAGATCCACGTGCTTGCTCAGGTGACAAATAATGAACAGAGCCTAACATTGAGTTGGTCTGGGTCAGACTAGTCTCCGCAAAGGCTACAGCAATCCCAAAGTCCGTGACCTTAGCTGTGCCGTCAGGTGTCAAGAGGATATTTTGAGGTTTCAAATCCCGGTGAACAATTCCTCGAGTATGGGCTAAGCGCATGGCCAAGAGGATTTGCCCCATGATCCGAACTGCTTCTTCATTTGAAAGAGGATAGTGTTCTTTGATATAACGCTTGAGGTCAAGGCCTGCTACGTATTCCATAGCTAGGTACTGTTGACCGTCTTCCTCACCAATATCTGTTATCCGAACGATATGAGGATGGTCCAGATCCGCCATGGCTCTCGCTTCACGCTGGAAACGTGCCACAGCAATCGGGTCCGTCTGGTAGTTGGTCCTCAGGACCTTCACTGCCACTTCTTCCCCGTCTAGGATCAAATCCTTGGCCAGGTAAACATCTGCCATGCCTCCCCGACCAATCTGCTTGACAATCCGATACCGCCCGGCAAAAATCTTGCCGATTTGGATCATTCTGCTGCCTCCTCGTTCATGTAAACAAGGGCAACCGTAATGTTGTCTAAACCTCCTGCATTGTTAGCGAAGCGAATGAGGGTTGCCGCCTTGTCTGCTAGGGAAATATCGCTGGTTACGATATCATAAATCTCGCTTGCCGAAATCATATTGGTCAAACCATCACTATTGAGCAAGAGATAATCTCCTGACTCCAGTGTAATCATCCCAAAATCTGGCTGGATTTCATCTTTTTGTCCGATAGACTGGGTGATGATATTCTTTTGAGGGTGAGTTTCTGCTTCTTCTGGAGTCAATTGACCAGCCTTGAGCAATTCGTTGACCAAGGAATGGTCACTTGTCAACTGGTGGTATTCTTCTCCACGAATCAAACCGATACGAGAATCTCCAATGTGAGCATAGATGGCTTGGTTGTCAATAAAAGCAACAGCTTCTAGCGTTGTTCCCATGCCTCTGTAGGCTTCGTCCTGACCTAGTTGATGAATTTTTTGATTTTCAATCTCCAGGTAGTGGGCAAACCACTCACGAACTTCATTGACTGAGTCAATTTGGGTATCCACCCAAGCCACACCAAGGTCTGTTACCGCCATCTCACTAGCGATATTTCCTGCACGGTGTCCTCCCATCCCGTCAGCCAAGATGATCATAGTGCGTCCTGCTCGGTTGACAAAGTGATTGACATAGTCCTGATTATTTGTCCGTTTCTGACCAACATCTGTTAATAATGCTATTTCCATTGTGTCAGTTCCTTCCTATTCTGATATCTTGCGAAATTGGCTGATAAAGAATCCATCACTTCCATACAATTCAGGAGTGATCAGGATGCAGCCATCTTTCAGGATATCTTTACATTCGTGTTCTAGTTTAACCTGCTCGAACTCGGGATGACTTTCTAAAAACGCCTCAACGACTTGAAAGTTCTCCTCAGAGACAATAGTACAGGTACTATAAGTTATTATACCACCTTTTCGTAGCGTTTGACAAACACTACCTAATATTTCCAGCTGAATTTCCTGTAAGGAGGTGAAATCTGCCGTTTCTTTATTGTATTTGATGTCTGGTTTACGACGTAAAAGTCCAATTCCAGAACAGGGAGCATCTACTAAAATCTTATCAAAAGAGTCCCGACCGAAAAACTCATGCACTTTTCTGGCATCCAATTTTTGCGTTTGCACTTGATCTGCTACTCCTAAACGCTCCGCATTTTCTTGGATCAAGTCCAACTTATGATCATAAAGATCCAAAGCCGTCACCTTACCGGATGTGAGGTAAGAGGCCATATGGGCTGTTTTCCCACCCGGAGCAGCACAGGCATCTAGAACCTGCTCATCACCTTGTAGATCAAGAGTCGGAGCAACCAGTTGACTGGACTCGTCTTGGATGGTAATGGCCCCTTCTGCGAACAAATCATGTCCTGCAAAGTGGCCGTGCTCCTTGACCAGACCAGTAGCAGCCAAAGGGGAATCAGTCGCCTCTAACAAGGCTTTGATTTCCTCTTTTCGGCTCAAATCGGCTACACGAATACTGGCTTTGTTGCGCACCAAGAGACTTTTAAAGATGGCTTGTGCTCGCTCTTCACCGTATTCTTCCTTGAGTTTAGACACGAGCCAAACTGGGAGAGAATAGGCAATGGAATCACGCTTATTTTTTCGTTTGATGCTGTCAATATCTGGCCAACCTTCTCGCAAGATACGACGAAGGACGGCGTTGACCAATTTCTCACTGCCTTTTTTACGTAATTTAGCCAATTCCACTGCTTCATTAACAACAGCGTGATTAGGAATCTTATCCAGATACCGAAGTTGGTAGGCGCTCAGGAGGAGCAGGATATAGAGCCAGTTATCAAGCTTATCTCTGTCTTCGATAAAGTGGGACAGGTACCATTCCAGGTTGAGTTTTCGGGCTACCGTTCCGTAGACAATCTCTGTCACCAAGCCCTTATCTGCTGCTGAGAGTTGACTCCCCTTGAGGTGTTTATTTAAGGCAATATTCGAATATGCTTGGTTGACTAGAACATCCTCTAGCACTGCTAGAGCTAGACTTCTAGCCGTTTCTACTTTAGTCACCAAATCGTTCTCCTACAGTCAATGTCCGTCCCACTCCGTTGAGGAAGGAAGCGATATCCATCTTAGGTTTCCCAGCTGGCTGCACTTGCTTAAGAGACAGAGCACCTTCTGCCGTAGCGACGATCAATTCCTTCTTGCCGATTGAGAGGATCTCCCCTGGAACTCCCTGACCTTCTACTGGTAGGGCTTCATAGATTTTAAAGCGGTCGCCTTTGAGAAAAGTATGGGCAACAGGCCATGGATTCATGCCTCTGATTTGGTTGAAGAGTTGACGGTTAGTCTTATTCCAGTCCAACTTTTCTTCCTCTGGTTTGATATTTGGCGAGAAAGTAACTTGACTAGGATCTTGTGGTTCAGGTTTGATCTCCCCAGCAATATAGGCAGGAAGGGTATCCAAAAGCAAGTCACGACCAACAATCGCTAATTTTTCAAACAAGGTGCCGACATTGTCCTCATCTGTGATGGGAATACTGCGACGGGAAATCATATCTCCTGCATCCATTTCTTTAACCATTTCCATAATGGTCACACCAGCTTCCTCATCCCCTTGAATCAGGGCATAATGAATGGGAGCGCCACCACGGTGTTTGGGAAGGAGGGAAGCATGAACGTTGACCGCAAAGTCCATGCTATCAAGAAGTTTACTTGGGAGAAATTGCCCAAAAGCAGCGGTCACAATCCCATCCGCTCCTAGCTTCATAATGGCTTCCATCTCAGGACTTCCAGATAATTTTTCAGGCTGGTAGATAGGAAGGCCTGCTTCTTTGGCAGCCTGCTTGACTGGGGTTTCTTGGATCACTTTTTTACGGCCGACAGCGCGGTCTGGCTGGGTCACAACAGCTAGAATCTCATAACGGTCGTCTGATAACAAGCCCTTCAAAACTGTCGATGAAAAATCGGGAGTCCCCATAAAGATTAGTTTTGTCATTTCTTCTCCTTCTTATAAAAATTGCTGCGGCTCATGGTCAATGCTGAGACGAAGCTCGCTATTTTCCCGTTCTTGAGTCAAGTCCAAAACTCGATTGAGAGTTGGTCCCAGCTCATCTTCTAAACGGTATTTAATTAAAATCTGGTAATGATAAAGGTTGTGGGTACGGGCGATGGGTTTGGGCGTTGGTCCAAGGATTTTACTAGTTTCCGATAAACCTGAGCGCAAAATTCCCATAACTTCATAGGCACGTTTGACAACCTCTTCTTCTTTCTTGTGAGAGAGGGTAATCCCAATGGTGAAATAATAAGGTGGGTAGCCAAGTTGGCGTCTGATACTCATTTCATAGGCATAAAAACCTTCATAATCCTGATCTTTTGCAAAACGAATGGCATAGTGCTCCGGATTGTATGACTGAATCAAGACCTGCCCAGCTTTTTCCGCACGACCTGCCCGACCAGCCACCTGAGTTAAGAGTTGGAAGGTTCTCTCAGAAGAACGGAAATCAGGCAGGTTCAAGGCCGTATCCGCATTGAGTACTCCAACCAAAGTCACATTTGGAAAATCCAAGCCCTTGGCAATCATCTGAGTTCCCAGCAAGATATCCGCTTCGCCTCGGCCAAACTGGTCAAGAAGAGCTTGGTGACTCCCCTTCCTGCGGGTCGTATCCACATCCATCCGCAGAATGCGAGCCTGAGGAAAGAGCTCTGCTAGCTCATCGTAGGCTTTCTGAGTCCCTGTACCGTAGTAGCGAATGCTGCGACTCTGACAGTTAGGACAGACATGAGGAATTCCCTTAGAAAAGCCACAGTAATGGCAGTTCATGGTCTTGGTATCCATGTGGAGAGTCAGAGAAATATCACAGTTGGGACAGCTATCTACCGTTCCACACTCCCGACACATAACAAAGCTAGAATAACCCCGACGGTTGAGCATGAGGACTACCTGTTCTTTTTTATCCAAACGGTCTTGGATGGCTTCTAGTAAAGGGGGCGTAAAGTTTGACGTCTCATTCTGCCCGATATAGTCCCGAAAGTCAATCACTTGAACCTCAGGAATGGTGGCTAAAGGATTGGCCCGTTGGGTCAGACGTAAGTGTTGGTAGACACCTTTTCCAGCCCGCGCACGGCTCTCTAAGCTCGGTGTTGCCGAACCAAGGACCAGGGCTGCTTGATTGTACTGGGCCCGTAGAATGGCGACCTCTCTAGCATGGTAACGGGGATTGCTGTCTTGTTTGTAACTAGCTTCATGCTCTTCATCGATAATGATGACACCTAGATTTTTCAGAGGAGCAAAGATAGCTGATCGAGCGCCAACGACAACTTGGGCATCGCCACGCTCAACCTTGCGCCATTCATCGTACTTTTCACCATTGGAAAGGCCTGAGTGGAGGATAGCTACTTTCTCGCCGAAACGAGCAATGAAACGCTCCGTCATTTGTGGCGTCAGAGAAATCTCAGGTACCAGTAAAATAGCTGTCTTACCCTTGTCCAAGGCTCCTTGGATAATCTGCAAGTAAACCTCTGTTTTCCCACTTCCTGTAATCCCTTGAAGGAGGAATGGTGGTTGCTGACTGCCAATAGCACTGATAACCGCATCACGCGCCTGTCTTTGCTCTGGGTTCAGCTCCAAAGGTTGACTGGCTTCAATGCCTTCGAAATAAGCAGCTGAACGTTGCACTTCCTTTTGAACAAGGGTTAGAGCTCCTTGATCCACAAAGAAGTTGACTTGCTCCCGCGAATAAGACTCTAACAAGCTAGCCAGAGGAGCACTCTCAGGACGAGACAGTAAATAGTCTCTCAGCTCTGCCTTTTTCTTAGCACGCGCAGAAATCTCAACACCTTCTAACTGCTCAACATGGACCTCATACCAAGATTGGGTCTTGACCTTCTTCTGATCAACAGCCTGGTACTCTAAACGGAGCAACCCTTTTCTGGTCAAGCGCATCATTTCAGCTTGCTTGGCAAGGTCTAAAGAAGAAAAGGCTAGCGAATCTTCTGAACCAAACAGACGCTCTCGGTCTGCCTGACTGAGACCTTCTAAAGGATAGAGAATCTTATCATAGCTGGAGTTTAAAAATCCTGGCAACATGGCTTTTAGGATGGAGATTTTGTAAGAAAAGACGGACTTGCGTAATTTCTCAGCCAACCAGAGTTGCTCTTGGGTCAAGACGGGAGAAAAATCTAGCACCTCTGCAATCTCTTTCAAGCCCTGACCTTCCATCTCTTCATCTGACTGGGACTCCAGGCCAAGAACAATTCCTTGGATCAAGCGATTGCCCTTGCCAAAAGGAACATGGACCCGCATACCGACTTCCAGCATCACTTCAAATTCCTCTGGGACCTTATAACTATAGGGCTGGTCCGTCTGCATCAGGGGAACATCCACGATTATCTTTGCGATCGCCATCTTCTCACCTCCTCCTTGTCATACTCTTCGAAAATCAAATTCAAACCACGTCAGCGTCGCCTTACCGTACTCAAGTACAGCTTGCGGCTAGCTTCCTAGTTTGCTTTTTGATTTTCATTGAGTATCAGTATATTCTTGCAATAGAAAAAATAAGATTGAGTCCCCCCAACCTTAAATTTTTTCACCATCTTCTTTTTCTTTAGCGATTTGCTCTTTGATTTTCTTTTCTTCTTCTTCTTTGCGGCGTTTTTCTTCTTCGATACGGAGACGAACCGCTTCACGTTTTCCTTCTGGATCTGGGTGAATCGTAACGTTTCCTGACTCGATTTCTTCCAAAGCGCGAAGAGTTGATTTTTCAGACTTAAACTCTTGAGTTGCTGGCGCACCTGCTTCTAGTTCGTGGGCACGTTTTGCTTCCAAGATTACGAGTGAATATTTTGATGGTACCTTGTCTAGCAAGGTATCAATAGAGGGTTTTAACATCATTTGCTTGTACCTGTTTCCTATAGTTTATCGAGTAGTTGGAGATTTTGGCAACATCTCCTGGTAGTGACCAATAACACGGTCCACACGGAAGTGTTCTGCTTCGATCACACGCTTGACACGTTCAGCAGCGAGGGGCACCTGATCGTTGACAATAGCATAATCATACTCACGCATGAGGGCAATTTCTTCCTTGGCTTTTTCAATTCGTTGGGCAATCACTTCTGCACTATCTGTTCCACGACCTACCAAACGATCTTGCAATTCATCCAAATCTGGTGGTGTTAGAAAGATAAAGACAGCATCTGGAACCTTTTTCTTAACCTGAAGGGCTCCCTGCACTTCAATCTCAAGAAAGACATCGATTCCCTTGTCCAGAGTTTCATTGACATAGGTCAGAGGAGTTCCATAGTAGTTACCGACATACTCTGCATATTCCAACATCTGACCTTGACGGATCAGCTCTTCAAACTCTTCACGAGTACGGAAGAAATAGTCCACTCCGTCCACTTCACCAGGACGTTGCGCACGCGTCGTCATCGATACAGAGTATTGAAATTGATTCTCAGAACTCTCAAAAATCTCTCTTCTAACCGTTCCTTTCCCAACTCCTGAAGGACCAGAAAAAACGATTAGCAAGCCTCGGTCTGCCATTATGTCTCCTTTAGTTAGTCTGTGAAATAAAGTAAAATTTCTCTCGAATACTGATGATCGCGTCAGTTATCCTTCTACAGTCTTTCTATCTAGTGTAACAAAAAAGCAGTAATATTTCAACTGCTCTTTCTTATTTATTTCGCATAATCTACTGCACGAAGTTCGCGAATCACGGTTACCTTGATATTTCCTGGGTAATCGAGATTATTTTCAATTTTCTCACGAACTTTGTGAGCCAAGATTGTGACTTTGTCGTCCTTGATTTGTCCTGGATTAACCATGATACGGATTTCACGTCCTGCTTGAAGAGCAAAGCTATTTTGCACTCCTTCAAAGCCATTGGCGATTTCTTCCAAATCATGGAGACGCTTGATGTAGCTTTCAAGAGACTCGCTACGAGCACCTGGACGCGCTGCACTCAAGGCATCTGCTGCAGCAACGATCACTGCAATGACACTTTCGGCTTCGACATCACCGTGGTGGCTAGCAATGGTATTCACCACAACTGGGTGTTCCTTGTACTTACGAGCCAATTCCGTACCAATCTCAACGTGGCTACCTTCAACCTCGCGGTCAATAGCTTTCCCGATGTCGTGAAGGAATCCAGCACGACGGGCAAGAGCTGCATTTTCACCAAGTTCACTGGCGATGATACCAGATAACTTAGCAACCTCAATCGAATGACGCAAGACATTTTGTCCATAAGAAGTACGGAACTGCAAACGTCCCATAATCTTCATCAAGTCTGGATGGAGGTTTGGCGCACCAATCTCATAGGCAGCAGCCTCCCCATATTCACGGATTTTATTGTCAATCTCCTGACGGTTTTTCTCCACCAACTCTTCGATACGAGCTGGGTGGATACGGCCATCCTTGAGCAACATTTCCATGGTCATACGAGCAATTTCACGACGAATCGGATCAAATCCTGACAAGGTTACCACTTCTGGCGTGTCGTCAATGATGACATCTACCCCTGTCAAACTTTCAAAGGTACGAATATTGCGACCTTCACGACCGATAATGCGTCCCTTCATGGTATCATCTGGTAGGTGAACTGTCGAGTTTGTTGACTCTGCTACATAGTCACCAGCGATACGCTGCATAGCCTGAACCAAGATATCTTTCGCAATCTTGTCTGAACGTTCCTTGACTTCTTGCTCTGCCTCACGAATGCGGCTAGCAATTTCCTTGGTCAAGTTTTCCTCTGTCTGAGCCAAGATAATATCTCGAGCCTCAGTTTGGGAAAGCGAGCCGATACGTTCAAGTTCAGCTTCTTTTTGTCTTTCGACTTCCTCTAATTGCTCTTCACGTGCATCAAGGTTTTTTGCTCTATCAGAAATACTTTGTTCTTTTTGTTCAAGTGTTTTTTCTTTGTTCGTCAAATTGTCGTCCTTACGGTCAAGGCTCGTAGCTCTCTCCGTCAAACGACTTTCGATTTGCTTGAGCTCCTGACGTTCTGACTTAAATTCAGCGTCCACTTCTTCACGGTATTTTCTGGCTTCCTCTTTGGCCTCCAATAGTGCTTCTTTTTTAAGAGACTTGCTTTCGCTCTTGGCTTCATTTAGCAATAAATCCGCTTCGCGCTCAGCTTGTCCTCGTAAATTAGTTGCTTCTTGTTCAGCATTTAGAAGCATCAACTCTGCAGCCTCTTGAGATGATTTCATCTTAGCTGAGATGCTGACATATCCAATGACTAAACCAATGATGACGGCAAAAACAGCAATCGCAAGTGTCATGATTTCCATGTTTTTACCTCATTAAATTTGTTTATCGAATGACATACATTCCTTAATATTCTATCATAAAAAACCGATTTTCACAAACCCAAATTGAAGAGTTTTGTGTGAATTTTAGGACTACAATTCCTTAGATTTTTGAGGAAGCAATTCATTGTCACTATCAAAAAGTTCCACCGAATCTCTACAGCTATGGATTACCTATTATTGTACCAAATAGTGTTCTGCTAGATTCAAACATTTTGCTTTCAAGTCTTTGAAAATTCACTTTAGGAAATTACAGCTTCTCTTCAAGGTCAAATTTGTCATAAATTAACTGTTTTTTTATTTAGTTGTTTCAGTCTATTTCTTAAGTATTAGTTTATCCTCATCGAGAGCTTTTAAAATATACTCATTAATCAATTTATTATCTTCTTCATTTTTTGAAAAATAAGTTTTAATATTATTGGGAGTTCTATATTCTAATAGACGATGGATAACATCATCACTTCTATCATGGAACCAAGTCCAATCTACTTCAGGATAAAGTCCTCGAATATCTTCTTCAATATCTTTTAAAATCTCAAAATCAGAAAAATATCCTTTTCTACTTAAGTTGTATAAATCTGATACAGATTTTTCTCTTGGTTCTGGGAAAGTTTTAACCCCCTCAACTCTTTTATCATTAATTCTTTCAATCAAATAATGGTAGATTTTATTTTGTATCTGAGGAAAATCATAGACTTTAGAACTCATCAGATCAATTACTTTATGGTAAATAATGTTTTCTGATTTTTCATAAGCTTTTAGAGTATCTAAAATATCATCTTTAACATCCTCTTCAAAATACTTAAATAAGTGACATATCAAGTCAGAATATTCTAAGATTTTTTTTATATCGTCTTTTTTATATTTTATTCTTAAAATATCTGTATTAAATTTTTCGAGTACTACTATTGCAGTTTCCTGATCAGTTGAGCAGTATTCTAGTAACTGTGAATAGAGTGGATACACTGAATAATATAACGAAAAATTGTTCTCCAAAATTTCATTTAAATGTTTATTTACAATCCCAATTATCTTAGAATTCAATGAATTTTTATCAATAGAATCCATATTAGCGAGAACTATTTTAATAAGTCCCCTAATTTCCTCTCTCCAATTATAATACAGTGTTTGAGTATTTAAAATCTCTATTACTCTTTCTATGTCAATATCATCAACAAGAGGAAGAAAAGTTAGTATATTTTTAAGTTCTCGGAGGTTTTCATATTCAGTAATTTCAAGTCTTTCTTGAAGATAAGTAATTCGATTCAACAAGTAGTCTTTCGCTTCCTCAGTAACTTTTATTTTGCTAAATGAATAGTTTCTAAAATATAAATTTACAACCTTAAAATCTATACTCGGCAGAATTAATTGGACATCATCCAAATCTAGATTTTTAAGCCAAGAGGCTGTTCTATCGAAAATACTTGCCTCAGGATTTACATATGAATTATCATAACTGAGTAATAATATTTCTAAATATCTATTAACGATTGATTTATAAATCTTATAATGTTCAACACATAAACAATTTAATTTTAAAAAATTATAAAGATTTTTTACTGTAAACTTCGCATTAAAGAGATGATAATTAGAAGACCATCCTCCTCTTCTATAGTTTTCATGCTCTTCACGAATTTCATCAAATAATTCATTAATAGTTTCTAATTTTCTATATAAAAAATTGAGATTAAGGATTGAATCTCTAAAAAATTCTATAACCTTTTTCTCATCTCCTGTAACCGAGTTAATAATTTGTTCTGTTAATTCGCTTAATTCTCCATCATAAAGTGGCTCTGCATAACTAGGTGTTTTTTCGCGTCTATCAATTATTTTAATTTGCTGAAAATTAAATTCACAAACTAAAAAGTTAAAATAGTCTTTCTGACGAAATGCTATATTAGCTAGTTCTCTAAATTTTGCTTTTGCTAAAGAATATTGTTTTTCTTCATACAACTTAAAAGCCTCACTTAAGAAGCGATTCTCCTTTAAATCTCTAGGTTCATCAATATCCATATCTAGAAACCGGTTTAATAAAGATTTTTTATATACCATATTTCGTAATTCTTCATGACCATCAACTTCAAATGTTAATTGATTATTTCCAAACCAGCGATATTCATCATCCCAGTTTAAAGCTCTTTTCTTTAAAGCAGAATATCTAGAAAAATCTTTCGCATCAATAAAACTAAGTCTATCTAAAAAAGCCAGTTGATTCCATAAATCATCAGCATTATTTACATCTTGACTTCGGTTTTCTGATAGAGCCTCTAAAAAATCTTTTGTCCTGCAATACAATTTTTTCTGTTTTTCTGATGCCTCCTCACCTGGATTCTCTTCGTTAGAGATAATGATAATTCCTTGCTTTTTGTAATACTCTCGGATGATCATAGACGGTTCCTCGGGAGTATAAAAATAAGCATTTTTAGCATCCAATTTAAATGTATTTTGAATCATTCTAAAAATTGAATTAAAAGTCGAATCACTTAGAGAATACCCCACAAACAATAAAGTATGATTCATTATCAATGACTGGATTAAAGTAGAAATCATTGGGAAGTTCAAAGGATAGTCTAAATAATCTTCTTCTTTTAAAACAATATTTTTCTTACTGAAGTCTCCATGCATTTTAATCAAGTATCTTTCCGAACTCGTATAGGGGATGTCTTTATCTTCAGCTACTACATTGTACCTTAACAAACCACTTTCAAACTGACTTTCCAGAAGTGAATCATAGTTTGTCGTAATAATATGTTTTGGTGCTATTTTTTCTATTAATTTATGTAACTCATTTGGTTTACTTAATCCCCTCTTAAAGAAAATTTCTTCTATCTTTTTTGTGTACTGATTTTTCCCAAAATTATCATAATAATACTGAGCAATTCTCAGAGGACTATCTGTTCTTTCTTCTGGTAAGTTCAACTCTTTTTTTAATGATTGAATCAATTCGCCCCAAGTTGGTAGATTAGAATTTGCTGAAATCCCTGCACCGACAAACAAAATTAAAGAATTTTCTTTAATAGAATTCTTTATTTGAGTTATAGATAAGTTATAATTTTCTTCCATATTTGAACCATCCTATCATTAGCTTGTATTATCTAAATACAAATTATCCTTCGAAATTTTCTTCTTTTCTGTTATATAATCATAAATAAGAGTTTATCATTGTTTATAAATATAAAAATTTGTTTGTCTATTATATTTTTTTATATTAACAATTCTCTTCATTATACCACAAAATAAGAGTTATAAAGCGGATTCAAGGGACAAGAATCTAGTTATTATACTAATAATTTTTTACTGATTTCTTAACTTAGGAAGTCTGTCATTTTCCAAAGACTTTATCTTCAATTACCTATCTAAAATTTCTAAAATAAAAAAGCCTACCTTTCAGTAGACTTAGTAATGATCTTTGAAGGACAAGAAAGCCACGCTATCTCCATCTATCATATAAATCAAGCGATTTTCTGCATCAATGCGCCGCGACCAAGCTCCTTGGTAGTCATACTTGAGTGGTTCTGGTTTACCAATTCCTGAAAAAGGATCTCGTTGAATATCCTTGATTAGCATGTTGATTCTTTTTAGCGTTTTCTTGTCCTGAGTTTGCCAGTAGCAATAATCTGCCCAGACATCTTCTGTAAACTTGAGCAGCATTTCTCACTCCTCAATAACATGGACCTGAGTACTTCCAGCTCGGACTTGAGCCATTCCTCGCAAAACCTTATCAGAAAGTTCCTTATTTTGAGCGATTCTCAGGGTTTCCTGAATACTGTCCCATTCGCTCTTTGAAAGGACTACAATATCCTCATCTGGGTTTTTATTGACCACCGTCAAAGGCTCAAATTCATCGTTTACCTTCTTCATGTAGTCTTTTAAATGATTTCGGAATGTTGAGTAAAGAACTGCTTCCATAACCATACCTCGTTTTACCTCTTTTCCACTATTATACACGAAAAGAAAGGAATTGTCAGGAACTTGTACAAGATTTTTCTTTTCTATCTATTTATTCGAAAAAATCTCAAAAAGCCTACCTTTCAGTAGACTTAGTTTAATTCTATTTTGATAGGCACTCTGCCAAAATTCTGCTCTGCTATACTTGGCTGGCCTAGTCGGTATATCTGGTCTGCCTTTTGGGTCATGGTATCCCAAGGTTCTTTGCCAATTCGGCTGACTAGATGGACCTGCCCTTTCAGAGACTTGAGATGTTGTCTGCCTTTTTCAGTAAAGCCAAGGACATGGATGGCTTCTGGCAAGTCGCTTTCTCTGGCCTGCACCAAGATATAAGTCAAGAGGCGTCTGACACGCGCTTTTGTGTAACGTTTGGTCGCAACTGCCTCGACCAATTCCTCCACAGACTGGGCTATCTTGATGGCATCCTTGATACGCACTGCCATTTCTTGATTGACCTGATAGATGGTCGTCAGGTCTGGATTTGACAAGATTTGATAGCGGAGCAAGGGAAAATAATCATCCCAACTCACCTTACTGGCCTGCTCAAAGAGGTCAAGAGAAGGCATAAAGCGTTCTAAGAAATCTTTGTCCCTCTGGTGCTGACGGAGGGCTGTCGCCGAGGCAAAGTCCACATCCTTGTCCACAGAATGATAACCCGCTCCCTGACGCTGAATCGGCTCAAGCTTGATGTTGCGTCCTGCAACCGCCTTGGCATAGGCCAAAGCTAGAACATGATTGGGCATATTGCCAGAAAAATCAAGACCTGCAAATTCCTTCCACATAGCTTGGGTTTTCTGGGGATAAGATAGTGAATCAGGCAGATTTTCCACAAATTTCTCCATCTCAGCACCTTGCTCTGTGTATAAGTCAGATATCTTTTGATAATCCAGAACTTCTTCTGTCCCGAAATCTAGAGTATCAATCCCCAACCGAGCCAAGATATCCACAGCTCCTTGGCCAAAGAAATCTGCCGCCTGAACACTGACTAAAAAGGGCAATTCCACTACCAGATCAGCGCCATTTTCAAGCGCCATCTGGGTTCGTGTCCACTTGTCCACGATAGCCGGCTCTCCTCGTTGCATGAAATTTCCAGACATGGCAACGATTTTCAGCCCCTCTGCTTGATCCAGCAGGTATTTATGCCCATTATGAAAAGGATTGAACTCCGCGATAATACCTGTGATGGTCATTTGGTGCCCCTTTTTTAATATCAAATTGAATCTATTATATTCTGTAAACTCCGCTTTTGAGTGGTTGTTTCCTCAATGAATTTAATTGACCATTCTTTTAAGTAATTGTGTCTACTAAAATACCAGCCATTTACCCACTTATTTATTAAACATTTTTCATCATCTGTCAGCATGTTATAATTTTTGCTTTCATCTATCTTCCAATTAGATACTATACTAGCCTCTAATTTTTTTATACTTTCAAAATCACTTATTGACAAAATATCTACGCCTATGTTATCAAATATTAAAAATTGCAAACTGAAGTAGAAGTAAACTTCATTTGTTAGTAAAAATCCTAATTCTAGTTTATTTTCTCTGTTGTCTTTGCTACAGATAAAGAATTTAAAACATGTACTAATTCTCTCTGTGATATCTCCCATTCTCCTATACTTTTCATCCATACTTTCTATGATTGGAATACATAAATTTTTGAAAGTTCTTTCTTTCTGTATCGTGAAAAGTGCATTCATAAAAGTTCTGTGGGATCTAATATTATTTCTATCTGCTTCAGACCACTTAACTAATATCTGTCTTTGAAGTTTATCATCTAGTTGATTAATACCTACTGCAGCAAAGTATTCTTGGAAAGAACGATGAGAGAACTTTAAACTAACACCTTCTTGAAGCATCATGCAAGCATTGTGAGTCGCATCATAAACTATATCATTCGTCTTTAATTCAAAGTTATTTTTTAAACAATATTTAGTAATTATATCATCAAGTGTAGTTCTATCGAAATCTACTTTCCCATCAAAGAATGTTTTCAAACCAATGTAGGCTAATATATTTCGAAATTCCTCAGGGGTTAATTTTGCTTTTAGTTCTCTTTTGTATCCTGATTTAGATGCATCATGTCTTTGGTACAATGTATAAAAGGCCTGATTGTAGAAATCAGTTAAATTATTTGGAATAGAAGCCCCAGCTTCATAAGTCATTAACATAATCGTTAACAGGAGTGGGATAGAGGCAAAAGATTTATGAGTATCATATAAATGACCTTTTAATTCTTTATGAAAACGTTTTTTTACTTTTTCATCATACTTCAGTTTATTGATTAAAGCTAGTGCCTGCACCTTATCCATTTTACTAATTTCATACTCAATAAATTGATTCCATCCTATAAATTCCTCAGACGGTCTTGAAGATAAAATATACCGATTTTCATTGTATAAAGTTACAAACTCTTTAATCTCTCTATCTAACCACGAACGTTTTGACGGATTTACTTCATCTAATCCGTCAAAAATTATTGTATATCTTCCAGCATTTAAAGTCACCTCAAAATATTGCTTTTCTAAATCTAAATGATGGTTTCGAATCTCCTGATAAATAAAATCAATTAACCTGTTGTCCAAAAACTCAAAATCATTAAGAGATTTTAACTCAATAAAGATTGGAATTGATGTAGCTTGTTGTATTTGGTTGATAAAAATATGTTTTACAAGCATTGATTTACCAATCCCACCAGTTCCTGTCAAAATAATATTAGACGACTTATTAAAAATCTGCTCAGTATTATCAGTTTCTAGCTTTTCTAAATCAGCGCTATTCAAATAAACATGTTCATAGAAATCATATATAAACTTACCTTCGTTTTTATAAAGCAAGGTTTTAACTTTAGAATATTTATCATAAGTAAATTTTAAATAGTTCTGATAAACAACACCTAACTCCTCTTCTGTTTTAAACTGTAAGTCCTTATAAATTTGCTTTAACTTTTGATAAATTTTGGGTATATTGGTAATTACTTCTTTTTCAATAATATCACCAAATGGTACTGGTATACTCATTTTTCCTTACCTCCTAAGCATAAGATTAACAATATTTTATTTACTTCTGCGCGACAAAAAACCAACGGGTGCTGGTTTCTGTCGGCTCCTTGTCCTCAAAGTCCGCATAGAGTTTGAAGGACTTGAAACCAGCTTGTTCCAGTAAAATATCATAGGTCAAGATTTCATAGGTCCGCTCCTCATGCACTTCATCGTGGCGACTAAAGGAACCGTCAGCTTCCTTGATAAAGAAGGTCAACTCATGCACGATGGAGTGAGGTGCTACGTCCTCGTAGGTATCCCAGAGCATGGCGAAGTCTTCTGCATTTTCATGATAGGAATAACCTGGAAAAACCTCGTCTGTCTGGTAGGTCGAATGTACATCAAAGATAAAGACACCATCTTCCTTGAGGGCATTATAGACTTCCTTAAAGACATCCCCTACTTCCACCTCATCCTGCATGTAGCAGATAGAGTCCGAATAACACGTGACAAAGTCGTATTGACCTGCCTTAGATAAATCCAGCATATTGCCTTCAATAAAATCAATCTTTTGCTTGGCTGAAGTAGCTCTTTTCTCCGCAATCTTCAGCATATCAGCGCTCAAGTCAAGTCCTGTCACATCAAAACCAGCTTGAGAAAAGCGGACAGACTGGATACCTGTTCCACAAGCCAATTCCAAGAGTTTCTTTCTCTCCTTGGTCTTTGGCAAATGACGGAGGGAAAAATCCGTCCATTTATCGTATAAACTGTCATCCATGACCGCATCATAAACAGCCGCAAAGGTTTCATAAGTTGCCATAATCATGATACCAAGTCCGCCCGTAATCGGAATGAAAATTAGGAGCTTGACGATGGAGCCGAGCTCCAAGGAAGGCTATCTATTTTCCGACGATTACAGGACGGGTTCAAATCCTTTCTAAGATACAAAGAGCGTTAAAGGCTAAGAGAAAATAGGAAACTTTCTGCTGTATCATCAGATACAAAGGAAGTTACTCTTTTTCTCGCAACTTTTAGCTCGTGTTCAGTTTCAAGATCAACCAAACACGTCGCCCTTTACCTTTCTATCATTTTTCTTCTAAAATAAGCAAAGAAACCCAGTTGACTACAACTGAGTTCATCTACTAGGCCAAGGCTTCTGAAATGTCTACAGAATCCGCCTCATGCCATAGTTTTTCAAGGTTATAGTGAGCACGCATTTCTTCGGAGAAAATATGCACAACGACACCACCGAGGTCCAGCAAGACCCAGCCTCCCGCTGCATCACCTTCGACATGACTGCCTTTAACACCAGCTTGAGCTACTTTTTCACGAATGTTATCAGCGATTGCGTCCAGCTGACGGCTATTCATTGAGCTCGTGATAACAAAGTAGTCTGTAACACTGGTCAAATTCTGTACATCAAGTGCAAGGATATCCTCCGCACGTTTCTCATCAGCCGCTTTCACGACTAGTTCTAATAATTCTTTTTCGTTCATTTAGTCCTCTTTCAAATAGTGCACAAAGGCGTTATAGGTTTCAAGGGTTTGGGGATAGATGGGGAATCCCTGATGAGCTAGATGCTCCACGGTACGAGCTGTTTCGTAGGCCACAGCCTTATTGAGCGATAGCCCAGCAATCTCACGTGCCTGGTCCACACCAGGGAAAGCACGATTGTGCTCAATGTAGTCTGCTACATAGATTACCTTGTCTAGATCGGTCATCTGACCAGCCCCGACTGTATGGATTTCAATAGCTCTTAGGATCTCCGGATCACGCAAATCCAAATCTTCCTGAATCTTGTAAATGCCAACCATGCCATGCCAGACATTATTGCCCCAGTTTTTGAGGTCAGGGTCTAGCTGATAACGATCAATCAAGTTTAGAAATTCCTGATCTGACAACTTTTTAGCATAGTCGTGGAGAAGGCCTGCTAGGCCTGCTTTCTCACTATCCACACCAAAGCGTTGAGCCAGTTCTATGGCTGCACGCTCCACACCCAAGCAATGGGTTAAGCGTTTTTCAGGTAGAAGCTCTGCCATTTTTTCCAACAAAGCCTCACGTGAGCAGTTGATATAGTCTTGATAGGCCATCAGTAGAGTCCCTCCTTCTCGATGTAGTCTAGCACTGGCTGAGGTAGGAGAAAGTTGGGTTTCCGACCTTGGGCAAGGAAATCACGCACCATACTGGATGAGATGTCCATAAGGGGCACATCTACCCAGATAACTGGATAGGAAGTTCCTGCCTTGTAGCGTGGTCGCTGAACCCCCACAAACTGAACCATGTCAACTAGCTCATCAATTCGGTACCACTTAGGCAGATAGTCCACCATATCAGCTCCGATAATGAAGTAATAATCCGTATCTGGATGTTGCTCTGTCAAAATCTTCATGGTGTCGTAGGTGTAAGAAATGCCCTTGCGCTCCAACTCAATAGTTTCAATGTCCAGACCTTCGATCCCCTCAATCGCCAATTCAAGCATCTTGAGACGGTGGTGTTCAGGGATGGTTTCTTTTTTGTCTACATGAGGTGGCTGGTATTCGGGCATAAGCAGGACCTGGTCCAGTCCCAACTGTTGTCGTACTTGGTCCGCCACAACAAGATGGGCATTGTGAACAGGGTTAAAATTCCCCCCTAAAATTCCGACTTGTTTGCGTTTTTTCTCCTTGATTTCTGGCTCCAACTCTACCTTGGTAAAGGGAGTCAATAATTCGATTGCCATAGGCTCGTCTTCCTTTAATTCTCTGTAAAAACAGTTGTTTGGAGTAGGTTTCAGATTTCTTTGACTTTCTTGGAAATCTTGCGATTTTCTTTCTTGCTGGATTGTTTAAACAAGATCAAGATGCGTCCGATTTTTTGGACCGTATCTACACCGATTTCTTCTTCCAAGATTTCAGCTACTTCGTGGATGTTTTCATCTGTGTTTTGCAAGAGTGTGACTTTAATCAATTCGCGGGCGTCGAGAGCCTGACGGACGCTAGTTTTGATTTGGTCGTTGAGACCATTTTTTCCGATTTGGATGATAGGTTTGAGGGTGTGTGCCTGGCTGTTGAGGAAGGCACGTTGTTTCGATGTTAATGACATAATCTTTCTTCCTTTTTTGATAGTTATTTTAGGTGGTGAGGGACGGTCGGAACTAATTTTTCAAAGATCTCATCTTTGAAAAATGGATTTCCTGACCTCACAATTGAGCTTGGGTCTCAATTGTGCCCCTTGCCAATCAAGAGATTGGCAATCACACCACGGCAATAACTATCTTCTTATGAGCTCACTTTGTTCGCTCAGTGATTCTATTTTAAATTATTGCTTTTCGTGTGACGACGGCGACGCCTTCTGGTGCCCAGACGGCGACTTTGGCGGTGCCTGTTACGCGGATCCAGCCGAGTCCTGAGATGACTAGGTCTGTCTTGTCCTTGATGGTAAATACATGTTGGACTAGTTTTGGAAAATCTTCTTTTTCTTTGCTATTTGGTGGTGTGAGAAGAGTTCCCAGATGCTTGTCATAAAAGGCACTAGCGCCTTCTAGCTTGGTACGGTGGAGTTTGAGTTCATTGTCAAAGAAGGCTGTGAATCCTTGCTTTTCTCCTGATATGAAGTCAAAGCGTCCGAGACCACCTAGAAACAGGGTTTGTTCAGGGTTAAGCTGATAGGTTTTTGGCTTGATTTCCTTTTTAGGGCTGACATACTTGAGGTTTTTAGCCGTCAAGTAGTGGGCCATCTGGTGGCGGTGGATAATCCCCGGTGTATCGTAGATATAAGACCCGTCGTCAAGCGGGATCTCAATCTTGTCCAAGGTTGTCCCTGGGAAGCGTGACGTCGTGATGACATTCTGGTCACCTGTGATTTCTTGGATAATAGCGTTGATAAGGGTTGACTTTCCAACGTTGGTTACCCCAACTACGTAGACATCGCGGCCCTTACGATAATGCTCAATCTTATCAATGACTTCTTTGATGGCATGCTTGTTTTGGGCTGAAGTCAGGACAACATCTACTGGACGAAGCCCTTCTTCGTGGGCACGTTCCATGAGCCACTGACTAATCTTGCTTGGCTTAACTGACTTGGGCAGGATATCTTTTTTATTTCCCACCAAGAGGACATCATTGCCCGATACAAAACGTGGTAAGCCTGGGATGACAGAGCCATTAAAGTCAAAGATATCAATGACATTGACCACCAAGGCATCACTGTCTCCCACCTCGTGCAAGAGTTTGAGAAAATCATCGTCTGTCAACTGGACATCCGTGATTTCATTGTAGTGACGGAGACGGAAACAACGTTGGCAATAGACTTCGCCAGTCTCCAAACCTTTTTCAAGTGCCGACTGGGGGGTAAAGCCAAGTCCAGCCTTGTCTGTCGTCTGAATGGTTGCTCCACATCCAATACAGAGAATTTCTTCCATAGTTAAATTCCTTTTTTATATGTAATCGGTCCGTACTTTTCAGTGATTTTTCGTATGACACGGCGCTCGCGAGCTCGGTTAATCTGCGTTTTGATGGAGTCGTGTTGGACCAAGGGTTTGACTAAAATCGAGCGAATGCCTGCACGGTGGGCTGCTCGTATATCTGTCATAAGCTGGTCTCCTACCATAACCACTTCACTTTTCTCATAGTGGAATTCCTTCATGGCACGGTCAATCCCAAATGTGAAGGGTTTCAAGGCCCAATAAACGTAATCAATTCCAAATTTCTCAACTGCTCGTTGAACCCGTTTTTTGGTATTATTTGAGACCACGATGATGCGAATACCTGCATCTCGAAGGTCATGTAGCCACTGTTTCATCTCTGGCGTCCCATCAGGGTTGTTCCAAGCAATGAGGGTATTGTCCAAATCAACCAAAACAGCCTTGATACCATGCGCTTGCAGGCTTGGGACTGTCAGATCATAGACTGCTTCCACAGCAAAATCTGGCATATAGTTTTCAATCGCCATCCTGGCTCCTTTTCTTAACTTTTTTTCGCAATTTTTCTCAAAATCAATGATAAAACCAGCCATAAGACCGCACTAGCCAAGCTGATGTAGACCCAAGCATAGGGCTCGTCTGTGAAGGGGAGGGGAACATTCATCCCGAAAAAACCCGTCACTACTGCCAAGACTGCTAGTAAAACTGAAATAATGGTCAAGGTTGTCAAGTTATCATTCAGGTTATTATTCAAAATGTTGTTGTAAGAGGCTGATAGTTGCTGCAGAACTTGAGAAATCAAATCGGTCATCGAAACCAGCTGATGAGCCTCAATCATGGCATCATCAAACTGTTCTCTCTCAACTTCGTTAAATCTGCGATAAAGGGCATGTCCTTGGATATGTTCTAGCAACATGCGATTCTGCTTGGCAGCCGCTGTCAGATAGACCATACCAGTCTCCAAGTCGGAAAGGGCAAAAAGATTTTTTTTAGTTGTTTTTTGACGAAGAAGTGCACTGATTTCATCCTTACTTTTATCCATTTCTTCAATCACTGGATAATAAGCATTGCTAATAATCTCTAAACTGGCAAAAAGAAATTTGTAGATTGAAACAACTTCATGGCTTTCAAGGTAGGTTGCCATACGTTTAATCACATAACTATTCTTATGATTGCTAATTGTGATTAGCCGTTGTTTTTCAACGATAAAGGTCATCGGAATTGCTTCATAATATTCTTTATCTTTTTCTAAGTCAAGAACATTATAAATGAAGGTTACCGTTCCCGTTTCACGGTGATAGTCCATGTGGGCACGCTCATTTCTATCCAGAGCATACTCGATAGTTTCCTTGTCCAATCCATAGACATCCGAAAGGTCTTCCATGTTTTTAATCTTGTCCACATCAAGGTCTATCCATGTACAATCGTGACCTAATTTTTTCTCTACAAATAGCATACTCTCTCCTTTACCAAACTCCTTCTATTGTACCACAAATCTGCTAAAATAGCCGGTCTATTCAGTACGAGATAGATTGCTGACGACGGTGATATTACGATTGGGAACAAAGTGAAGGGCTTGATCGTCACCTCGCAGTTGCGTTGTACGGATCCCTACGCTAACGACCTTGCCAGAAACGGTAATCGGTCCATTTGTGAGAACCACCTCGTCGCCCACATCAAGCTGGCGTTCAAAAAGAATGAAGAAGCCATTGATGACATCGGATAGAAAGCCTTGCGCCCCCATACCAATAGCCACCCCAGCAATCCCCGCACCGGCAAGGAGGCTAGAAACTGGCAAACCTAAAATAGAGAGGATACAGTAGAGCAGAAAGAAATAAAGAATGTAGTTAAAGACATTCTCCAGCAAACGAGAAATGGTCTTTTGTCTCCCTGCATCTCGATTTGAAAATTTAAGTGAGGGCTTGACAATCTTTCGGACAGTCGTATGAAGCATCTTTTTAACTATATAAAATAGTAAAAACAAAATCAAAAGAGAAATCACCTTGGTCAAGAGATTCTCGAAAATAGTTGTTAAGTCAAGTCTATCAAAATAGCGTTGAAAAAAATCTTGCATATAAAACTCCTTTTTCCTATTATACCATAAAATCGTCCTTCTCTTTTCTTTCATAATTATTCAATTATCGGCCCTTTTTTCAAAATATCACTTGCCTCTATAGCATATTTATACTATAATTATAAACAATACATTTGAAGGAGACTGCTATGAAACGAATCATTAGAGCCTGGACCAAGGCAAGCCTCATCAAACGAATCCTTATTGGAATGATTTTTGGAGCGACATTGGGGATGCTCTTTCCAAACCTTACAGGAATTGGTCTGCTTGGAGATCTCTTTGTAGGCGGACTGAAAGCTAGCGCTCCTATTCTAGTTTTTGCTCTTGTTGCCAATGCCCTTTCCCAGCACCAAAAGGGGCAAAACACCAATATGAAGACGGTTATTTTCCTATACTTGCTTGGAACCTTTGCTGCTGCATTGATGGCCGTTCTAGCTAGTTTCTTACTACCTGTTCAAATCACCCTGACCAGTGCAAATACAGAAGTTGCTGCTCCTGACGGTATCGGTCAAGTCCTCAGCAACCTCTTGCTCAAACTGGTGGACAATCCCTTGAATGCCATTGTTGAGGCCAATTATATCGGAATTCTCTCTTGGGCAGTCGTCTTTGGTCTGGCTATGAGAGAGGCAAGTAAACATAGTAAAGAATTGCTGAAAACCATGGCGGATGTCACCTCTAAAATCGTGGAATGGATTATCAATCTAGCACCCTTTGGGATTTTAGGCTTGGTGTTTAAGACCATCTCTGACAAGGGCATTGCCAGTCTGGCTAACTACGGTGTCCTCCTAGGACTCTTGATTGCTACCATGGCCTTTGTTGCTCTCATCGTCAACCCGCTCATCGCCTTTCTCTTTATGAGGAAAAATCCCTATCCCCTTGTTTTGAAATGCCTACGTGTTAGTGGCATTACAGCTTTTTTCACTCGTAGCTCTGCTGCAAATATCCCTGTCAATATGAAACTCTGCCAAGACTTGGGACTGAATCCTGACACCTACTCTGTCTCCATCCCGCTTGGTTCGACCATCAATATGGCTGGCGCTGCCGTTACCATTAACATCCTGACCCTGGCTGCGGTCAATACACTCGGAATCTCGGTAGACTTTGGGACAGCATTTGTGCTCAGTGTCGTGGCTGCCATTTCTGCCTGTGGGGCCTCTGGGATCGCTGGGGGATCCCTTCTCCTTATTCCTGTCGCTTGTAGCCTCTTTGGGATTTCCAACGACTTGGCTATGCAGGTTGTCGGAGTCGGTTTTGTGATCGGTGTCGTTCAAGACTCCTGCGAAACAGCCCTGAACTCTTCAACAGATGTCCTCTTTACAGCGGTTGCCGAGTATGCTACAAACCGAAAACTTCGCCCCTAGTCTCTGACTCCTCGTTAAATACTTGATTCTATTAGTTTAGGAAATTTTCATGTCCCTCACTCAACGTACGACCAAACTGGTCTTAGCGACCTGTCTCGCTTGTTTTCTCGCTTATTTTTTAGATTTATCATCAGCAGTTTCAGCTGGAATTATCGCTCTCTTAAGCCTCTCCGACACGCGCAGAAGCACGCTGAAATTAGCACGTAACCGCCTCTTTTCTATGCTCCTAGCGCTCGCTATCGGTGTTCTAGCCTTTCAGCTGACGGGCTTTCACATTTGGAGTCTGGGCCTCTATCTGGCTCTCTATGTCCCTCTTTCTTACAAAATGGGCTGGGAAATCGGCATCACCCCTAGCAGTGTCTTGGTCGGTCATCTCTTGGTACAGGAATCTACTTCTCCAGCTCTCTTGCTCAATGAAGTGCTCCTCTTTCTCATCGGGACAAGCTTTGCTCTATTGGTCAACCTTTATATGCCCTCTCGTGAGAAAGCCATCCAAAGCTACCACCTTCAGGTCGAGGAAAAGTTAAAAGACATCCTGCTTCGCTTTAAATACTATCTGTCAAGAGGAGACGGGCGCAATCAAGCCCAACTCGTTGACCAATTAGACAAGCTCCTCGATGAAGCTCTCAAACTGGTCTACCTGGATCACTCGGATCACCTCTTTCACCAGACGGACTACCACATCCACTACTTTGAGATGAGACAGCAACAAAGTCGTATCCTGCGAAATATGGCCCAGCAGATCAATACCTGTCATCTGGCCGCAAGTGAGAGTTTGATCTTGGCCCAGCTCTTTTCTAAGATTGCTGCCCAGCTAAGCCAGACCAATCCTGCTCATGACCTACTTGATGACATCGAACGCTATCTGCAAGTCTTCCGCAATCGGAGTCTCCCTAAAACACGTGAGGAGTTTGAAACCCGTGCCACCCTCTTGCAGCTACTACGCGAAGCCGAAACCTTTATCCAAGTCAAGGTCGATTTTTACCAGAAATATGGAAACTAGAACGCAAAGAACCTCAGAGGAAGTCCTCTGAGGTTCTTTTGTTTTGGATTTGGGAGGACAGCTTGTTTGACCATTCTCCTTTGAATCATCAAGATAGGGATATTTTCTGGAAAACATGAATCCCTAACACGGCTAGCCATACTTAAAAAATCACATACTATTTCATCAGTAAGATTAACTTTCGTAACAATCCAAGCTAGAAGACTTTATACTTTTCTCCCGCATAACCGCAAGGGATATAGCCTGCTTGATATAAAGCATACAAATCATCATAAAATGTTGACTCAGCTTGGGGAACCTCTTTTTTAATGGTCAGGTACCTAGCTATGCCAATGATATCAAATAGAATCTGATCTTTCATGGATGCTACCAGTTTACCTTCCCCGATCAAGTTATCTAATCGTGCTTCAATTTCAGGAATTATTTCCTCTTTTGCGCTAATTCCCAGTGAGTTCCAGTGCTTATAAATGTCACTCTGGTTTTTAAAAAGATAGACACTAAAATCACCATCTTTCTCTAATACAAAATTCTCCCATTTTAAACTATTAATATTCTTCTCCGCTTCTTGCAGTTTCTTTATCTGTTTGATGGGAACAGTCGTTTCTCTGCTTTTCTTTAAAAAGGGGAGTGAAATCAAACTTTTAATAACGTCATCATTTATTTTCATAAATAACCTCTATTTTATATAGGAAAACCGATTTCCTCACATTGTCTCTTCCTGCAACTGTCCACTTTCAACTAGCTTTTTATAGTATCGTTTGCTATACCATTCTCGGTCTGATATCTTTAAATAAACCTTATACTCTTCTGGGTATTTGTGGATATAGTAGGCTTGAAAGATATGGACATTGAACATAAAGGCGATAAAATGAGCTCCAATAACAAACCAAATCGGCAAAAACAAGCCTAAAATGTAGAAATACCACTGAAGAGGGACTTGATACAGCAGATGATAGACCAGCGAAACTGGAAAGAGAACTGCCGTGGTTCCAGCGAGAATTCTGACTAGCTGCTTGAGGATTGACTTTTCCTCTTGATCATTTAGTCTGCGCTTGAGATTCTGGATACTATTGAGAATAATCCAGAAAAAGAGAGCCATACCTATCCCAAGCTCAAGCCAGAAGCCCAGCCATGTATAAGCATCATAGGCCACTGCACTGGCAAAGTACAGTCCTGATATGAAAGCGCAAATGGACATGGCAAAGTAGAAGGGAAAGTAGGTCCAAAGCTGGCTAGTCAAACGTTTTTTGGGCCAAAAAACAAGCACCATTCCTAGATAGGATATCACATATACCGTCAGATTAAAGGGCTTTAGAAAGCTACTCATGTTATGAATCAGCAGTCCTGCTTCCAGAGAAATGATATGAACATCGCTATCTACACTGATAAACTCTGGTATCCCGATTAATACGCCATAGATCAGAATCCCTGAAAAGCAAAATCCAAGAATAATCACTGTAAAGAGGCGGTTGATGATGCCCATATGAATGGGGTTGGGCATCCCTGCGGTCAGAGCAAAATCCCCCTGGGTCACAATTCGCTTACTTCTTTCAAAGTCTGCACCGAAAATACGGATGTCTTTCATTTTTCATCTCCAAATTTCATCTGGCAAAACGCCGTATATCCTTGATAATCTTCCATTTGAGGAGGCCATCACATAGCAACTATCGTAGCAGCTACACCTCGCTTCGTTAAAGATACAGCACTCACTTTCTGGGATTTGACTGTTCTCTAACACCTAGTTACACGTTTCGCTCTCCGGTTCTTTCTTGAACAAGATTTTCCCTTGGCTGTAGAGCTTCATAATCTTTACAAAACGAACGGGATTGTTTTGGTTGTACAACAAAAAGAGCACGAAAAACATTATACCTGCTCCCCAAAAATCATAGCCGCGTTCGATCAGTTGCCCAAATTTTTGAGTACAGTCGTAAAAAACATACAAAAGATAGATAACAAAGGCAAGTATGATGTAACGAGTGATTCGATAGATCGTAGCAGATGCCTCAGCTGGATCAAAGTGTTCGTCCCTTACCATCAAATTATGTGACACTGCATAGTAAAAGACCTTCTCCGTTGTTGGCTGAGCCTTGCGCACATTTTTATAAAGTCCTCGCTCAAGAATTGCGGTAAACAATAGAAACTCAGCCAGCCACAATAGTAACACATAGCTCAAACTGGTCCAATTATAGACACCAATATCCAAGGCTGAAAGGAGGCCATAGAGACCAGGTCCACCTGCCATCAGAAAAATAACCATTTCAGGAATGTAAGCATTGGTCTTATAAGCACCTTCCGTATTGAGTAAAACACTCTTTGGAGCAGCCAAGGCCTCCCCAGTCTTTTGGTCATAGTAAACCGCCTGACCATCGCATTCTCCGATAAAAACCCGACGACGTCTCAGAAAAAACATACTCTACCTCTTTCTATCTCATTCTTTCAAAAAAAGATCTTAGTCCTTCTGCACTTCCTTGATAACAAATTCTTCATCCGTCCCCATACTCACTTCCAGATAGACATCTGGATTGTCATCCGCTCGGCAGATGAGGCTCAGTTTTCTAGCATAAAAGCGGTCCAGGATATCAAATATTCTGGGTAAATTGTTTTGGTTATAAAGAACAAATGTCAAGCCTAATAAAAGTCCTGTTAGGATAATCTTGATAATCTCTCCTCCGATGGGAGTGCCCAACCTCTCTTGGTAATTCCAAATAAAATTATAGGCATAGAAAAATCCAACCAAGGGAACCAGAGAAAGCAATGCTCTTATCCAGCGTGTAGCGTTGCGACTATCTTTTTCACTCATCTCTGCCTCAGCTTCCTTTGTTTCCTCTGACTTTTCCATAAGCGCCAGACAAATAGTTTGAGTAGTCACCTGAGCCCTGTTGACATTTCGATACAAGGCGCGTTCAACAAGGATGGTGATGAAAGCAAACTGCCCTAACCAAATGAGAAGAACACTCCAGAAGGTAGACATGGTATAGGTTCCTTGTATAAACAAGCGGAAGAAGGAAATCAACCCACTACCACTTGATAAGAAGAGAACTACCAATAGGGGGATATGGCGATTCATCCTACTAGACTTTTCTGTATCCAAGAGCTTGCTCTTTGGTGCCTCCAAAAGTTCGTGGGTTTTGCGATCATAATAGATTGCTTTATCATAGTATTGGTTAAAAAATATCCGACGTCTTCCTAAAAACATCTCTTTCTCTTTCTAGTTTCTTTCAGGAAAAGGCGCACATTTCTGACCTTTCCCTTTTGACTTGTATGAAATCAGTCTCTTATCCCATAGATAAACTGTCCTACTAGTATACCATAAACCCTATGACTAGCGTTTGGAAAACAATAAAAGACCACCTCGAGGGTGGCCGTTTATCAGTTCAAACTATTTTACATTAAGTTCCTTCTGGAAGGCTTCCATAGCTTTGAACTGTTCTAGTTCTTTTTCGTTAGCCGGCTGCTTGCCAAGGTATTTGTATTCAAAAAAATCCATTTGTTGGCCTGAGGTAAACCCACTCTCGAACCAAGGTGCGTAGTCAAATGTAGCAGTCAATTTTGCACCAATAATCTTTATAACACATGTTGTCCATAAAGCCTGCTCTTCATTTTTAAAGATTTCTCTCAATTCCCAAGCTAATTTGAAGGTGCGTCTTTCATTTTCTCTAAATTCTGAATTAGGCAACTTATACTTCTTGGGAATAAAAAGATTATAAATATAGTCACTTTTTCCTTCTTCGTTGAAGAAATAGTAGACTTCTCCACCATCAAAAGTCAGGGTAATATTAATAAAAAGATTTTCCAAGCTACAGGTATAGTCTTATGGACACTCTGAGCAATTTCCATCACTTTCTCATTAATCTGTTTTTCCATATGTTCCTCCGGTTTGGTTTATACATTTAAGGACAAGCATGGGATCTAGACTTCCTAATCCGCCTTGAGTTTTTCTTTACAATAATCAACGATATATTCATTAATCCATTTACTCTTATTTTGGAAGTCTCCGAAATCTCGTTTTGCGATCAAGCCTTCTGCCATTTGAAGTGCTTCTTGGTATTGTTCCCGGTGGATCATTAAAAGCATCCCTATTAGATCATAGCCGGCAATCCTTGGTCCATTCTCAACTGTGTAAGCATAAAAATCTTCAAAACTTGCGAACCCACTAATTAGTTTTATGACTTCTTCATGCACTTCTGAGAGCCCCTCGAAAACCTTGGTTTCAACCTTTTCTAAGTCAAGATTCTCCATCGTCCAGTCTTCTCTAACTACCTTATAGGGTAATGATAAGTCATGAACCGTAAAGGCTCCTACTGCTCGAAGACTCATGGGTTCCTGCGAATTGCTCGCCATATCAAAAACTTCCCAAAAGATATCATCAAAAATATATGGCTTGATATAAGGACGAATGATTAGGCGAAACTTATTATCGGGGAAATTAATATCAATCATGTAATGTACGAAATAGTCTCCTACCTTATCAAAAACATTTTTACTTCTTGATTTAAATTTCAATCGCTTGGCAGCATTACGAACTGCTTGTTTAAGATCTTTTTCCAGTTGTTGATCTATTTTTGAAAATTTCACCATTGAATTACCTCACTAATCTGATTTTATTCTTCTTATCCAAGCAAACTATTTCCCATTATGTTCCTTCTGGAAGGCTTCCATAGCTTTGAACTGTTCTAGTTCTTTTTCGTTTCTTGGTTCAAATCCTAGAAATTGATATCTGAAAAAGTTCATTCGAGCAGTTGGTCCAAAATTACTTTTCAACCATGGAGCGTAGTCATATTCTACTGAAAGCTTGTTATTTTCATCCAAATGGATGATACAAATATACCAATCTGCCAAGTCATTTTCAATAAACACTCTTTTCAGATCTTCTGATTTTTTAAATAAAACCTTGTTTTCGCTTAAAACATCCATCATCGATAGACCAAAATCTTCTGGCATTTCAAGATGGTAATGATAGTGATTTTTACATTTAAAATAAAAATATGCTTCACCACTATAGGTCTTGTCCATCTCGATTACAATATACAAATCATCCCACTCAACTGGAATCATATCGTTGGCTTGATGCACAATTTCGATAATTTTTTCATTTATTTGTTTTTCCATTTTATCCTCCGGTTAGATGTATTTTCCCCGTCTCTAGTATCCTTTATCTGTGAATGGTACCGTGTTCTTACTGATAGGTCACCAACATAAAAACGAGGAGCAAGACAAACAAGGCTAGGCTAATCAAGAGGGTCACCATTTTTACCAAGCGGTTGTTCTGCCAGTAGACTGGTTTTCCGATATTGCTGGTCGCATCCATGGAAAAGAGTTGGCTTTGGCGAGGTTGGATGAGAACCAGGACAACCAAGGCGACGGCTAGGATTATGCCTATAATCATCAAAACTTCCATCATTTTCACCTCAAGATTCCTAATAATGTAAAGATCAGGGTAAGAAGGATGAGCAAGCCGAGTAAAATGGAGAAGATTTTACTGATCTTTTCTCCTCGGCTAGGCTTTTCTTTCTTAAGCGCTCCTTGCTTTAACTCTTCCATGCGTCCTTCGACATCCTTGTAAAATAAATCTTTTTTAGTCATGTCCTTCCTCTATTATCCTTTCCATCCTCTCTTGGTAAGTAGCCAAGTCCACATAGTTGGCATGACGACCTTGATGTTCAAGGGCTTGGCCCATCTTGTCAAGACTGCTGAGAGCTTCTTGAATCTTCGCAATCATGTCTCCAACAGCCTGCACATCAAAGAGGTGTTCTGGAGCTGTGTAAGATCTGTTATGAGCTGTCTGATCAAAGGCTAGGATGAGCATATTGTGCTCGAAGGCTTGACGGACAGCATCCAAAAGCTCGTTTCCGTAATTGATGTCTAGATAGAGGTCAGACAGCTGATAGAGTTCTCGAATCTTTTGCGGACTGGCGTTTTGATAGAGAACGACATTGGGATAGGAAAGCAAGGTCAGCAACTTGGACGACATTTCAGTCACTGCCGCGATTCGGAAGGTCACCATTTGCAAGGATTCAATCAGGGTTTCGATATGCTCGATCTGATCTGAGTTGGTAACGATCAAGGCATCTGGTCGAACGAAGTTTTCTCTTTTGAACTGATAATGATAACCTAGATGGACAAACTTGTCATGATAGGCTGGGTTGGTCAAGGCCAAGGCCTTTTCATAGGTAGCCTTGTCTGGTATGAGGATCTGCTTGGCTCTCAGCCCCTCTTGCTCCAAGAGCAGCTGCATATTCCCAGGAAGACAATCATCTAGCGGTTCTTGCCAAACTAAGATATCCTGTCCAGTCTTGTCTGGATAATGGTATGAGACCAAGAAAGAGGTGGCGAGTGTGTTAAAGAGAAGGTGGCGAGTGTCGATTCCCAAGTCTTGCAAAAAGAAGATCGTGAACTCCACTCGATTTTTAAAATGGCGCAGGGCTTGTCCGGGCAAGGTTAGGAGGATATCGCCTGTCACATGGTTTTCTAGTACAATTTCCTGTCCCTTTGCATCCTGGTACTTGGTCAGGATAGCCTGTCCATCTGCACTATAGGTGGTCTTGGCAAAGCAGGCTCCGTATCGGTTATAGTGGTCTGCTTGGTAGATGCGACCGGATAGGTCCTTCCAGTCGACTTGCTTGACCAGACGGGCCTGAGGAGCATCCACATAGCGAATCACGCCCCTCTCCCGAGAATCCTCTAGGATATGCGCCGACTGGTTATTGCCCGCAATCTCCCAAAACTCAGGTACGGCTACTTGGTTGAAATAAAGAGCTTTTCCCAACTCGTAACCTAAATAGTAGGTAAAGGGAGAAAGAATCCCATCTGGGAGAAAGCCATCTGGCTCGATCACAACCGTGACATAGGACAGACCAGCAACTTCTAGACTTTCATGTAAATCTCGGCTTTCCTGGCCATATTGATCAAATAGTTGAATCATGCAGGACCTCCTCTATCGTTTTCTTCCACTTGTCCCTTACCTTATCTGTTAAAAATTCTCTCGCTAGGTCATAAGATGCTGTTCGCATAGCTGGCAAATGATTTTCCTGATAGAGCTGGCAGATCTTTTCCGCGAAGGCCCTTTTAATTTCCATTTCAACATGGTCATCCGAACTTGGAATCAAGTAGCCATTTTGACCGTCCTGGATAAAGGTCTGGTTGCCATAAGGCACATTAAAACCAATCAGGGGCAAGCCTGAACCAACTGCCTCCATCAAGGTCAGACCAAAGCCTTCACTGGTTGAGGCTGTCAGATAGACCTCGTACTGGGGATAGATCTGAGCCAGGTCTGCATGCCCTTTGAGCTGGATATAGTTCTCCGCTTGGTGAGCCATGATGATTTCCCTTAAAAGGGACTCTTCACCCCCACTGCCATAAATGTCAAGGGTAAGCTCTGGAAGGACTTGATTTGCTTGGATAACCGCCTTGACGAGCCAGTCGATGTGTTTTTCCTTGGCCAAACGCGAAGCAGTAATGAGAGAAAAGGGCTTGCGTTCCCTAGCAGGCTCCGTCAGCTGATCAATGCTCCCAACTGGAATCGTGACGATTCGTGGACGATGCTGACTGTACTGGGCAAATTGACCTTCGAGAACTTCCTTCTGCCGATCCGTAGACACGATAAAGCAATCGACCTTGTCCGCATTTGTAAACTGATACTCATAGTAGTTGTTCCAAAGGAGATAGTCTTCGTTACTAGCATTTTCACTATAGTGCTCTGCGTGGACGACAACTGCTAGATGGGCCTTCTGTGCTTCTTCAAAAACAGCCTGACCAATCCCTGTTTCCCTGTCCAAGATGACCAGATCAGACTTGCTCAAGTTCAAACTTTGCATAAAATAGCGCATAAGAGCTGGCTTTCCGTACAGAATCCGGTCCTTAAATCGATAGACCTCTTCCTGTCCTTCAGTCAGCAAGATATCGTAAGCGGTGCTGCCATCTTCATTGAAAAAGCTTCGTTGATAGAGTCTAGCCACTTGGTCTTTGGGCGCGAAATATTCTGTACAGTAGCGTGTGTAGGAGAAATAATCCTTGCGAATCAAGTTCCCCCCAAATACATACTCTGCATGTTGTACTAGATTCTTAGCCGAGTCTACCAAGTAGCAGGTCACAAACTTGTCCTCGTCAGAAAAGTAGACACGCAAAATCTTGCCATCCTGCTCCCTATGACTCTCAAGGCCACCGAAAGAGGCTAAGACCTCATCAACTGTAACACTGGTCGGTGCTAGCCTGATATCTGTAAAATGATTGTAAAGCCAGATTACCTGATCATCCGCAAAGCCGATATTGGCCGTTAAATGCTGAATATTGTCCGCTAAAATCAAGTCTGTAAAGATAAACTTAGATGCTAGGTCTAAACTTCTAAAAATCCCTGCTCGGTAGGCCTGGGCATATTCGACACCGCTGCTCGCCCAACCGATTCCTAGATTTATATTGTAAATTGTCATATGATCCTCTTTTTATGGAAAATGGGTGAGAATCTCACCTTTGGGCGTTACTTCCACAATCCCCATGAGAAGATTGCGTACCATATCTGTACGGATTTGTTGCTTCATGGTTTCAAAGCCAGCATAGGCCTCCTGATAGTACTCCACGATAGGGTTCTTTTGAGAAGCAGACTGGCTCCCGATTGCTAGACTGAGCTGTTGCAGGTAGTCGACTTGCTCAACCCAGTTGTCATCAATAGCCTTGAGCATAGATATTCTCAGAAAAGAATCATAGAGCTGGTGAGATTGAAGAAGTTCCTTTTTAGCCGCGATTTCCTTGGCTATTATTTCCTCTATCAACTCCCGAATCTGATCTGCATCAGCTAAATCCAAATCAGCTGGTAATTCTCTCATCCCAAAGCTAATATTGGTCACGATGAAGTGAAAGAGCTCTTGGGGGCTACTATAGGCTTTTTCTGAGATTTGTTTGGTATAGTCTGCCAATATATCCTCAAGGATATGCTCTAAATCACGGCTCCCATCCAGCAAACGATCTCTTTCTTTGTAGACCATTTGGCGCTGGATATTGACACTTTCCGCATACTCTAAGGTTTGTCTGCGCGCTGAGCGACTGGCACTATCACTAGCCTCTTGGGCTTTTCTGACGAGGTTGCGGTACTTGCGAGCCTTAAGTAGGATGGGTTTGCTAATATCTTCCACTTGGTAGTCTTGATACAGGTCGTGAACCCAAGACGGTCCAAACTTTTTGATCACATCATCTTCAAGCGACACGAAAAATTGAGACATTCCTGGATCACCCTGGCGGCCAGAACGACCTCTGATTTGCAGGTCAATCCGTCGGCTCTCCATCCGCTCGGTACCAATCACAATCAGACCACCCAATTCTGCGACTCCTGGACCGAGTTTGATATCTGTCCCTCGACCTGCCATAGAAGTCGCAACGGTTACTGTCCCTATCTGTCCAGACTCTGCGATGATTTGGGCTTCACGCGCCGCATGATTGGCATTGAGGACATTGTGGGAAATCCCCTCTCGCAAGAGCAAGGATGAGTATAGCTGGGACATTTCAACAGAACCGACAAAGATCAGGAGTGGATTGCCTTTGGCGTGGTAGGTCTTGATAGCTTCGAGAGAGGCATAGACTTTCTCAGGGAGGGTCACATAGAGATTGTCCGGATGGTCTATTCGCCTAAGTGGGCGATTGGTTGGGATGCGAATGACAGCCATATTGTAGGTTTCGAAAAACTCTTTTTCTGCAACCTTTCCCGTTCCTGTCATACCTGAGATTTTGCGAAACATTTTAAAGAGACTCTGGTAGGTGATTGAAGCCATGGCTCTGGTTTCAGGAGAAAGCTTCACATGTTCCTTGGCTTCGATGGCTTGATGGAGACCGCCTTGAAGCTTGGTCATTTCCATCAAGCGCCCTGTTCCCTTGTCTAACAAGACCATTTCTTGCCCTCGAACCAGGTAGTCCTTGTCCTTGGTAAAGAGCGTATGAGCTCTGAGAGCATAGACTAGATGCCGAACATAACTGGCGTACTCTTCCTTGTAGAGATGATCGATTCCTAGGAATCCTTCAACCGTCTGGGCCCCCTTTCGGGTCAACCAAACTTGGTCTTTTTCTTCCTTGTAGATGTAGTCTTCTCCGTCAACCAAGGTCGTCACTAGGGTATCAATCATCCCATAATAGTTAGACTGGACGCGGGGAGAACCTGCGATAATCAAGGGAGTTTGGGCACTATCGAGTAGAATGTCATCGATTTCATCGATGATAACATAGTTAAAGGGAGGCAGGAATTTCCCCTCACGAGTTGAGGCAAGATTGTCGTTGAGATAGTCAAAGCCCAGGACACTATTGGTCGTGTAGACGATGTCTGAGGTGTAGATCTTTCTTTTCTCTTCGGCAGTCAAGTCCTCTTTTGGATCCTCTGAAAAGGGCAGACCGACAGTTAGACCTAAAAATTGGTAAACTGGGCCCATTTCGCTTGCATCCCGTCTAGCCAGATAGTCATTGGTCGTGACCAGCATGCTGCCTTTTCCCGTTAGGGCATTGAGGTAGAGGGGCATGGTTGCAGTCAAGGTCTTGCCTTCACCCGTATTCATCTCAGCCACATTTCCTTGGTGGATCACAATGGCTCCCATGACTTGCACATCATAGGGAAAGAGACCCAAGACCCGTTTATCGGCCTCACGAACAAGGGCATAGGCTTCTACCAATAGCTCATCCAAGGTTGCTCCCTGAGCAAGGCGCTGGCGAAACTCCTCTGTCTTTGTAGCCATTTCCTCATCACGGAGAGCTGCCATCTCTTCTTTGAGGGCGTTGATTTGGCTTAAAAGTTTCTTGACCTTTCTCAGTTGTCTTTCTTGATACAAACGATTAAACAACAGCATCCTCCTTAATAGAAAACGAAACAAAGTCAAGAGCCTCAAAACCTGCACTAATCAAGGAAAGGCGATAGGTGTAGGCCGTTTCAGGATAGGTGAAGCTAAAGGAAAATTGTCTTTCAATCTTCTCCTCGATAATTTCTTCATAACGGTTTAAAAAGGTCAGTTTGAGATAGAGGCCATTGGCCGGTTGAACCTGCATCTTCATAGATAGACGGTAGATGTAATTTTTCTTGAGAAGAGGGAGGCTAGGTTGACTTCTAGTAGCCTGGTAGTTGACACTAGAATACCAGGTTTTAAGGGTTTCACCTGAAGCCAGCAAAGGGTTTTTCAGTGTAACATGACCGTCCGCATGATGGGTGATCTGGCTCCCGTAAAGATAAGTGGCTCCCATCTCGCCCCACCTAATATCCTCTCTCTTGATGATAATCATGTCTCACCTCTTCCGTATTCTTCTAGTATCATCTTGTAAAAATGAATAAACCAGGCAACGTTTGTTCCTGTATCATCATTGTGTCGACCTGCTGTCCCTTTGGACAAAATCTTAGCTCCTGTCTGGCAAAGAGTCTCCACTAGCTGGTCATAGGCACCACTATCCATATCCTCGTCCTTCATGTAAGAAAGACCAAAGGTCGTCTGGGAAAAATCAGCTTGTTCAAATCGGGTCCAAAAACGTTGATCCAAGTCCTTCATGTCTTTCTGACTCACTCCTCCAGTCTGAAGGTGCAAGACATCAAAGCTAGTTGGAAAGACTCCTGGCGCCTCTAGTCGGCCCCGCTGTGCGATGGTTCCTAGATTGGTCAAGGGTTTTCCGACTACAATCCCCTTGGGTTCAAAGTAGGCTCCGTAGTAGAGGGCTGGGAAGGTTCCCATTGACAGCCCAGATAGGATCAAGTCACTTCTATCCAAGCCTAGATAGTCCAGATAGTGTTGGATTGTTGCTTGTATGCTGTCTTCCAACTCCCCAGTTCCTAGGTAAAAGGCTCCTCCTTCTAATCGAGGGTCCGAAAAGAGGAGAAAGGGGCATTGGAGATTCTTCATCATCCAGTAACCCTCAAAACCTTCCGCCGGACGATAACCTGAGAAATAGACCGCTAGAGGTGGCTTGAAATCCCCTGGGTGAAAGAAATAGTTGATTTCCTCACGTTTTTTGTCATGCAGGATATTGCCTCCGAGAACAAATTTTCCAAACTGTTTCCGGCTCCAGCGTTGGTGGAGATTGCCGATGTTGACCTTCCCTTGACCACGCGCTTCAAGAGAAATGCTCAGATAAGCATCATAGTCTTGCTCCACTATGATTGCTGAGGCAAAGTCTGCTTCCTCAAAGAGAATGTCCTGTCTAATCTCTGAAACGGATCCTGCTGGGATTTTTCGCAAACGCAAGCGCAAGTCCACTGGTCCACTCTTTTCATATTCGAGCCAGAGTTCGATTGGCGAATGGGCTTGGACAGACTGATTATAGGCCCAAGAGACTAGCTGGGTATAGGTCTTGCCAAAGTCTCCTTCCAGCTCCAGATATTCAAATCCTTGATAAGAGATAGAGCCTTGGAAACTCGGGTGAATCCGTATCGTAGCTGGACTCAGCTTGTCCCCATAACCACCTTCAAAGAGAGAGGTGGAGAGGTCTCGAACAAAGCCCTGTCGGTCTGACAGGTCCATCGCTTGCATGCAGTGCTGTTTGATGAGGTTCTGAATGTTTTTATCCTGACTTGTAAACTGTTCTGGATAGAAAACCGTATAGGGTTCCAAGCTAGATGCAAAAGGCAACAAATCTACTAGATAAGCCCCATCCGTGAGAATGACAGCATGAAAGTGATCTAGATCATTCTCATCCATGATTTCCTGGATGGCAGACGGTGTGTTGGGAGGAACATGATACCAGTCTAGTTGGGCTGGTAGGGCAAGTGCATCTCGCCAATCCTCTGGACCGATTTGCAAGATCTTATATTTCTTTTCCATGAGTCACCTCCTCCAACCACTTTTCTAGCTTGATCAGGAATTGCTCCCCAGTGTGTTCCTTTATCTTTTCGATGGAATGGATCAGAGAATCATTCCACACCTGCAGGCTATCGAGATAGTAATGGGCAGCTTGAGCAAAATCGGCAGTATTTTCCAACAGATAGCCATTCTTCTGATGGCTGACATACTCTGTTTTGACCCTATTGATTTGAGGGATACCAGCACTAATCCCCGCGATCTGAGTATAAAGAAGAGGCTGACTGTTCAAATCGACAATCAAACGAACAAATTCCAGCTGCTTGATTAACTCCGATTCATCCTTCATATTGACAAACGAATAGCGCTTGCTCTGATGGCGATTGTCCTCAAGCGGATTTTCAGCTCCTTGGTAATCAACTTCCTTCTCCAGTTCCTGGTCTTGAAACTGCTCTGCAACCATCTCAGAAACACGTATTTCCAGCTGTTTCATTTCTTCTTGACTAGCAGCAAAGGCTCCAAAGACCAACTCCGTATCCTTGTTTTCAGAAAGGAAATGCAAGACCTGATAGAGCGCTTGGGCCTCTATCCCCTGCTCAAAGTCCAGTTGATAGTAGAGGATTGACTCCTTCCGAGTCTGACTCTTTCCCAGCTCCAAGCGGGTATCGAAAGGCGATAAATGACGAAACTTCGTTGCTTGTTCTGGAAAGACAGACTGAGCCAAGCGCAAGGTGTCCTCTCTGTCGACTAGAACAAGATCCACCTTATCCAGCAGACCTGCCAACTGAGGTAATTGCTCTTGAGGATTTCGTCCGATAAAAAGACTGAGAACCTTGGTGGTTTGGTGAGGCAATCGAGCTAAAAGGAAAGCATTGTGCTGGTCACATGCAGGCAGAAAATAGGTCGCTCCTTCCTCAGGGAGTTGAGCTATTTTCTTCTCAAAAAACTCCGCAATCAAATCTCCCATATCTCGGTAAGCCTTTTTTTGGAAGCGAAAAGCAAAGATAGGATTGACCTCGATACGGCCCCCATCTTGCAAATACTCTCTAAACTGCCACAGTCCCTTGGGATTGAGGTAGTCTTGGTAGAGAGCCTGACCATCTTCGTAGTAAATGACACTGGAGACAAACCCCCGATCATCCATCAGGTAGTTGGCGGACAAGAGCCCATTTTCCTTGAAATACTGAATCGTACTGATGAAACCTTCTATCCCATGCTCCACCTGAGCATAGGGCTTGCCATTCTTCAGCACCAGAATAGTAAAGGGACTGTAAACAAACTCGCAGTCCTCTTCCCACTCAATATCTCTGACCTGCAAGACCTGTGATCGAATCTCGTGAAAATCCTGTAATTCATCAAAAAGGGAATCGACCTGTACTTCTAAAATACCTTGGCGATGGAGAAAATAGCGAAGATGAGGCTGATAGGACAAAAGGAGGATCTGTGCAGGAATCCCTTGGTGTTGCATCAGACGAATCTGATTGAAGGTGTCATCAAATTCTAGCTTAAAATGAGAAAAATACCAGGGTGTCAAATCAGCATGCCAGGGACGCTCCTTGCCATACCAAGCTGGGATAAAGTAATACATCAAAACCTCCTAGAATAGTGGCCGATACCTTTCATTTAGTCGGAGCGCCTGCAGTTCATCGTGAATCGTAAACAACATACCACTCAAAATTAAAAAGAGTCCAGGAATCATGCTGACTTTTAACAGACTCTCATCCTTCAAGACAAACAAGATCGGAAGTCCAGCCAAGGTAACGTTAAAGACTGCACCTATCAGAGCAAATCGCAGAACCAAGCGATTAATAAAGCGACTGGTATCCTCACCAGGATAGACCCCGTAGATGTAATCTCCTGATTCCTTCATCCGATCTGCGATCTGTTGACCACTCACATTGATAAAGGCAAAGGCAATGCTAAAGACAAAGAGGATCAGGATATAAGCGTAGATCCACAAGGGTTTCCCCATCGCATACTGCTCCAGTATGGCAGGGTAGAGCGGATTGCCCTTATCCAGATGTTGAAGCAAGATCAAGAGATAAGAAGGCAAGCCCATGAGACTCATCACATACATATAAGGCATGCCACCTGCAGGATTGAGCATGATTTCCAGATAGGAATAGCGTTTAAAGCGAGAATGAAGCCCGATTTTATTGATAGGGATGCGGTATCTAGCTCTGAAAAAGAGAACGACGAGATAGGTAAAGAGGACACCAAGCACTACCAATAGGAAAAGCAGCCGAGGAGATATCTTATGAACTTGGACCGATTGGATGATGTCCTGAGGGAGTGAAGCCACCATACTCGCCAATAAAATAACGATTGGGCCTCCAACTCCGATAGACGCATTGATGTCTGACAGCCAAACTAAGAAGAAGGTCCCCGCAACCAAAAGGCTGGTATTGAGGAGAAAGACCAAGAAGGGATTGTAGGGAGCTTGGACAGGGAGGTTTGTAGTCAAGGCCAAGGCCTGAATCAAGGCAATCCCTAACGTCAAGTACATTTTCCGTCTATCCTGAACTTCCGAAGAAACTGAGTTTAAGCCCAGTTTCTTTGAAAAGGAAAACATCTGCCACAAGATCATAGCTGACATCCAAGGTGAAAGCCCGATGGAAAAGAGAGAGAGGCTGCGAAGATTTCCACCAGTCAGGGCTACTGAAAAGTCCAGATAGGCTGCGCTTCCTCCGAGAAAATCCCGACTATTGAGATCAACAAAAGGAAGAGCCAGACGACTCCCGAGCACATAAATAAAGAGCAAAAACAGGGTGCGCATCCCTTTTTTTACCGCTATTGATGAACGAAATTCTTTCACTAGCTCCTCCTTTTCATTTTATCTTTCTGTCCTGTCACACGAGGCCAATCCAGCCTTTTTATCTTAGCACATTCAAATCTCTATCTCAGTTTTCATGAGTTTTCTCGTTCAGATAAGCCTTCAAAGTAGCCACCATTTCTTCTGGTCTTTCTGCTGAGAAAATACCTGCATAGGCACTTTCAGGCAGTTCCCGCGACTGGGTATTGTCAAAAGTCAAGATTGGTTTCTCAAAGCGTGAAATATAGTCATAAACAACACTCAACTTGTCATCGTGGTTAATATCAAGGTAGACATCTGCCTGCTGGATCAGTTTCTCAACCAAGAGGGGAAAGGTGTTGGGATAGAGAGTCACATTTTCAAAACGTGACAAGAGCATGAGTTCCGGTGCCATCGTCGTATAGGCTGCAATGTAGAAATGCACCTCTGGCAAGGCTTGAACCAGATAGTCGATTTTCTCAAGATGCCAGGAGTTAGTCAAATTAACACAAGACATAGCTGGCTGATAGACTGTGACTGGATAGTCAATTCCAGCCTGACGCCATTTTTCAGTAATGACCGACCACTCCATCAGATGATAGTACCACCAAACCTCACGCAAACGCCCAACCGAATGAGTGTTCCAAGGTTTGTCTTGAGAAAGGAAATGCAAGATGGCTGGCAGGGGCTCTAGGGGAATCTGGAAGATGAACTCATGTCCATGTGAGGCAGCCCCACTATCAAAACCAATCTGGAAATTATAGTTCTGATCCAGAGGAGCATAGCTGTCATGAAAGAGCATATTGAGGATGGACTGGTCTCCTTCACTCACATGTTGGTGTTCCCGCTCCGTCAACTCAACTAGCTCTTGTCTCACAGATTCTGCCCGCCATTTTTTGTTATTGATCAAGAGTACACCTGCATTAAAACCAACCCCAACTCCAAAACAAGATGGCGCGGCAGCCAGGTAGTTTTCTCCTAAGTCCATTTCAAAGAGAGCCGTCAAATCAGCTGTCACTACCAAATCACTGTCCAAGTAAAGAACCTTGTCCTCTTCGACAAAATCAGGAATAAAGTAACGGGCAAAGGTCATATGATTGATATGGGGCAGTTTGTTGCTCCAGTTCATCTGAAACTGGGCGCCAAGCATCTTGACATCCACTAATTCACCGCCCATTTGCTCTACTATCGGTCTGAGAGCGCGGAACCACTCCTGAGGAATATCCTGATTAAAGATATAGACCTTGACATGGCTATTATGGTAGCAGAGAGACTTGAGCGCTGTTTCAATCTGGCGAATATAGGCATAATCTCCTGCGAGAACAATTGTTTTTTTCATTTAGTTTCCTTCAGTTTACAACGACTGCTTCTTTGATTCCAAAAGCGTGCGGATAGACTCGATCATTTGATCTACGGCTGCTGGTGAGTATACGTGACTGTAACCACTCGAGTCATGACTAGTGGTTTCAAAAGCAAATATAGGGATTTCTCTTTGCTGCACCTCTTGGATAATGTTTGCAATTTCATCCTCATGATTGATATCCAAGTAAAAGTCAATCTTTTCCAAGACTTTTTTGACATTCATGGGATTAAAGTAAGGATAGAGTCGTACATTCAGATACGATTGCAAGTTCATGATTTCCGGCGCAAAATTGGTATGAGCTAGGATAGAGAACTCTACATCGGGCAATTCTTGGATCAGGTGTTCGATTTGCTCTATGTGACACGTATTGGTAAAAATAGCGGTCGCATACTGGGGAGCTTGAACTAAAGATGCCAATCCTTTATGGAAATCACATTTTTTCATGACAATATCAGACCACTCTAGTCCGTAGTAAAACCACCAGTCCTCCCTAAAACGGTTGAGGTTGATTTGGTACCAAGGCTTGTCCCCTGTATAATGGATAATCTGGGCTGTCTTCTCAGTAGCAAGAGAATCCCTATACCAAGAATCCATCTGATAATTTCGAGCCACTGTATCCATACCAACCATAAAATTATAGGTAGCTGGCAGCGATTTCCAACGACCTTCAAACAGGTGATTTAACACGCCCTGATCGCCAAAAACTTGATCATGCAGTTGGTCTGTCAAGCTCAACAAGTGCTCCGTCACCTTTTCTTGACGCCAGAGAGCCACATTAATCAGCAAGACACCTGCATTAAAAGTGCTAGGAACTAGCGCATCTGCGACAGCAGCTACTGGCCAGTCTGCCATATCTTCTAAAAAGAGTTGATCTAGGTTTGATCTAACGATAATATCCGAATCTAGATACAAGGCTAGATCTTCGCTAACAAACTGAGGAATAAAATAACGAAAGAAAGTTGCATAACTTAAGTGAGCTAGTGGCAAACTATACTCTTTCAAACCTTGATGACTAATCTTGACATTGACGATTTTTGAGGCTATAGGTTCTAAACGTCTCTCCATGAGCTGAAACCATTCAGATGGCAAATCATCATTGAAAACATAAAAAGTCACTGCTCGATTATGGGCGCAGATTGACTTGATTGTTGTCTCAATCTTGTCCATATAAGCATTATCACCACCGAGTACAATGGCTTTTTGAAGCTCTTTTTTCATTTCGTCCCCTTTTCTTTTCACATTCTTTTGGCTACTTTTCTTCTACTATAATTCTGATTTTTTCGATGATTATCTCACCTTCCTATTATACCTTTTCCCCTAGTTTATTTCAAACTCAAAAGAGGATTTTCCCCTTCTCGCATATAGAAAAAACCTTTGAAAAATCATGTTTTCAAAGGTTTTCCATTTCACTATTTATTCATTGATTTTTATATCTTATCAATGACTTTCTTGATCGTCATTCTGACTCTTCTTGGCAAGAAGGCCGATACCTGTCACAGCTGTCAATGCTCCCAATAAAGCAGATGCTACCGAAGTCGACGCTCCTGTATTTGGCAAGACTTGTTTCGGCTTGCTTGAAGCGGATTGACCTTGGCTTGCAATGCTGGCCATTGAGAGAGAGGTGCTTGTTGAAGTAGATACCAGAGCACTTGCTGACGCAGATCTACTAATAGAATCTGAAGTCGAAAGACTAGTGCTAATCGACGTTGACTCGCTCGCTGACATGCTTGCTGAAACCGAAGCACTTTCTAGAATCGATTCGCTGGCTAACATGCTAGCTGAGAGTGATGCGCTCGTTGAAGTAGATTCGCTCACTGATGTACTTGCTGAGATCGAAGCACTTTCCAATGCTAACTCGGCTGCTAGCATACTTGCAGAAGTTGAAGTACTTGTTGAAGCGGATTCGCTGGCGCTCACTGACACAGATTGGCTTGAGCTTACAGATGCTGACTCACTGGCGCTAGCTGAAGCTGATTGACTTGAGCTTGCTGATGCGGATTGACTCAAGCTTACAGA
>NZ_KV818070.1:504-779 GCF_001814835.1 Streptococcus sp. HMSC072D07 | reverse complement strand
ACTGATTGACTAGCACTAGTTGAAGCTGACTGGCTTGCGCTCACGGATGCGGATTGACTCGAACTTACTGATGCAGACTGACTAGCGCTCATTGAGGCTGATTGACTAGCACTCACCGATACGGACTGGCTTGCGCTGACTGAAGCGGATTGACTTGAGCTCACAGATGTGGATTGACTCGAGCTTACTGAGGCGGATTGGCTGACACTCGCTGAGGCTGATTCGCTGGAGCTTACTGAGGCAGATTGACTCGAACTTACTGAGGCAGATTGACT
>NZ_KV818070.1:0-404 GCF_001814835.1 Streptococcus sp. HMSC072D07 | reverse complement strand
CTCAATGATGCAGATTGGCTCGAGCTGACTGAGGCCGATTCACTTGCACTCAATGATGCTGATTGGCTCGAACTCGTTGACGCTGATTGACTAGCACTCACGGACGCTGATTGGCTCGAACTCAATGAAGCGGATTCGCTGGCACTTGCTGAAGCGGATTGGCTGGCGCTGACTGAAGCTGATTGGCTAACGCTGACTGATGCCGATTCGCTTGTGCTTACTGAGGCTGATTCGCTGGCGCTCGCTGAAGCTGACTCACTTGTGCTTACCGATACAGACTGACTAGCGCTCACTGAAGCGGATTGGCTCGCGCTTACTGAGGCTGATTGGCTCGAACTTGCTGAAGCGGATTCACTTGCACTCAATGATGCCGATTGACTTGAGCTTACTGATGCAGATTCACT
>NZ_KV818069.1:46095-46562 GCF_001814835.1 Streptococcus sp. HMSC072D07 | reverse complement strand
ATAGCACCGATAACCTTGTGTGGTTTTACTTTGGCGTATTCTGCAGAGCCAGCATCAGCGATTTTTTCATCGTAAGCCAAGATTTCAAGGAAGAATGGAATGTCTTCCGCCACACACTCAGAACCGATGCGTTCGATGTAGGCTTGTTTTTGTTGGTTGAGTTCGTCAGAGCTGTCTACATCGTAGTAAAGCAAGAATTTGACAGCATCAGCGCCTTGTTCTTTGATGCGTTTTGTAGACCAAACATCCAAGCAGTCAGGCAAGCGTTTAGTGCTTGTTGTGTCGTATCCTGTTTTTTCATAAGCAAGGAGAAGACCAGCATTTGGAGCAAGCGCTTTTGTAGCTGGAAGTCCATACTCAGGGTCAAGGAGCATTGATGATGCGTATTTGGTCAATTCATCTGCTACCAAGACTTTGAGTTCTTCCATTTGAGCCACTGTTGGCTCTTCTGTTTGGTATTGAGCCAT
>NZ_KV818069.1:0-45995 GCF_001814835.1 Streptococcus sp. HMSC072D07 | reverse complement strand
GCACCACGTTGGTCAAAGGCAAGAGCTGAGATAATGCCGTTCTCGTCAGAGAGTTTTTGCAAGCAAGCTACTTTATTGGGACTTAATTGTAATTTACTCATAGACACTTCCTTATTTTTGATATTCATGAATGATCACACCTTGTACCACACGGTTTACGGTACCAGTAGGAGACGGTGTATCTGGTTTATTTTCTACCTTGAGTGAAGTCAATAGGGCAAAGAGTTGGGCATAAACGATGTAAGGGAAGACACGGTAAATATCGTTCAAGACACCGCCACAACCAAGGGCTACTTCTTTGACATTTTCAAGACCAAAGGCTTGATCACTCAAGAGCACGACACGACGAGCAATGTGATCACCAGCCACTTCACGAACCAAGTCCAAGTCGTACTTGCGAGTGTAGTCTGTCGTTGTACCAAATACCAAAACAACTGTATCTTCGTTGATCAATGATTTTGGACCGTGACGGAAGCCAACTGGGCTTTCATACATGGTCGCCACTTGACCAGCTGTTAATTCCAAAATCTTGAGCTGAGCTTCATGAGCAAGGCCAAAGAAAGGACCAGCACCAAGATAGATGACGCGGTTAAAGTCAAGGTCTACAAGCCCTTTAACATCTGCTGCATTGTCTAGAACTTTGCGGGCAAGGCTAGACACAACTTCAAAACGTTCAGCTTTCACAGCAAATTCTGTAGGATCAAAGACCAAGAGAGCTGTTAGCAGCATAGATGTAAAGCTAGAAGTCATGGCAAATCCAGCGTCATTAGAAGCAGCTGGTTGCAAAAGCAAGAGATTGCGGTCATCTCCATGAGCTTGAAGAGCCAATTTACCATCTGCAGCACATGTAATGGTCACTTGATAGAGGTCATCCACCAAGGCCTTAGCCAAATCAACCGTCGCCACACTTTCAGGTGAATTCCCACTACGAGCAAAGGAAACAAGGACAGTCGCCACATCTTTTTTCAAATAAGTTTCTGGATTGGCAACAATATCAGTTGTCGCAATAGCATTGAAATTCCATTTGCGTTCGTCATAGACTTCCTTAAAGTATGGTACCAAGGTATCTCCCACATAAGCAGAAGTACCAGCACCCGTCAAGATGACCTTGATATAGTCATGTTTATCCGCAATCCCTTGTAGGAAGGCTGCAATTTCTTCACGTTTTGCTTGATAGGCTTCAAAAGCTTCTTTCCATACATCAGGCTGTTGGTAGATCTCACGAGTCGTGATTTCTGCACCCAGTTCAAGTAATTCTTCTTTTGTGTAATTTAGCATAGAGTTCCTCTAATCTATTGTTGTTTCATTCCTATTGAAAATATGGGAATGGGAGTGACTCCCATTCCCATGTATATTCTATATAAGATGTTCTAACGATTTTCACGTTATCACATCGTATACTCAATGAAAATCAAAGAGCAAACTAGGAAGCTAGCCGCAGGCTGTACTGGAGTACGGCAAGGCGACGCTGACGTGGTTTGAATTTGATTTTCGAAGAGTATTATTCATCTTCGTCATCATCGAAGCCCGCTAACAGATCGTTGACTTTTACAATGCTTTCTGCAGCTCGGCTCTTGTAGTCCGCATCTGCGCCTGTAAGGCTGGCATTGATAAATTCAATCACCATTGGAAGATTCATTCCTGCGTAGAGTTCAATGTCGCGACCTTCCATGATCAAACGGCTTACCACGTTACATGGTGTACCACCGAGAAGGTCCGCAAAGACTAGGAAATCATCCAATCCTTCGATAGCAGCTTCAAATTTTGCAGTAAATTCTTCTGGACCATCTTCTGGAAGAAGGGCCACTGCATGAATGTTGTCCTGTGGACCCATGATCATTTCTGTGCTACCTTTAAGTTCTTCACAGAAACGACCATGACTCACCAAAATTAATGATTTACTCATAAATTATGCGCCCATTCCAAGCAAGAATTTACCGATGAATGAAAGACCTACTGCAAGAACGATAATGATACCGATCGCTTTAGTAGAGTTCATACCTTTCTTACCAAGCAACCAGAAGATAAAGGCAGTAAAGATTGCTGGAAGCAAACGTGGGAAGATTGAGTTCAAGATGTCTTGGAAGTCAATCATCTTTTCACCGATTGGCAATTTGTAAGAAATCTCAAAGTTGATCATTGTTGCTACAAGAGCACCCATCATGAAGACACCAAGTACAGATGCAGCGTCAATCAAAGCTGTCAAAGTACTTTGCATGTTGTTGATAAGGTTAACCCCTTCTTTGTAGGCAAATTCCAATTGTTTCCAACGGAAGATGTCATAAGCAACTGCAACTGCGATCCAAAGGAAGATACCCCATGGTTGGCCAGCGATAGCCATAGTTGCTGCGATAGATCCCATGATAGCAGGTACAAGTGAACCAAAGATTGTATCTCCAAGAGGAGCAAATGGTCCCATCAAACCTGTCTTGATACCGTTAACGGCATCTTTTGAACCCACACCATCTTTTTCTTCCATGGCAAGGTCAAAACCAGCGATAATAGTGTGGAAGAATGGTGAAGTATTGAAGAATTGAGTATGAACTTTCATCATTTCTTTCAATTCAGGAGTTCCATCCCCATACATTTTACGTAATTGTGGCAAGATCATGTAAAGGTAACCAGAAGCTTGCATACGTTCGTAGTTCCAACCTAATTGGAAAGTAAACAAGCTACGTTTGTTGATTTGATTAAAATCTTCTTTTGTTAGTTTGTAATTAGAATTCGTCATCTTCGATTTCCCCACTTTCTGATGGTGTAGAAGGTGCTGCTACAGCAACTTTTTGGCTGTTCTTGAAGTGAACAACTGCAAGGAAGATACCCACGATAGAGATACCGATCATAGACAATCCTTTGAAGTTGTTAACAAAGCCAATTTTTTCAGCAACTTCAGCAGGAAGAGTGCCAATGATTCCAGCAACTGCTCCACCAAGACTTGTTACGTTTGAGTAAAGAACAGTCAACATAGCTGTCAAACCGAATCCCATAGCAAGGTAGTGAAGGTTACGTTTAACTGGAAGGTAACGAAGCAAGATAGCGAATCCAAGACCTGGAAGCATACGACCTGCAAGAGTCAAACCGTCTGCAACCCATTGGTATTCTTTAACAAGGTTTACAACACCTTGTACGAATTCTCCACCGAAAGCAAGGGCGAAGAATACTGGAAGGGCACGAGAAAGAGCCCATGGAATCGCACCAAGTAGGTAGTTGCGTTCGATACCTTTGTAGTCAAAGCGTTCGATCGCAGCATCAATACGGTGTGCAAAGAAAGTAGTTGTCATACGTCCAAGAACGTCGAAGTATGTCAAAAGTGCTGCTACTGGTACAGCGATTGTTGTAATCGCAAGATCTGTATCAATACCTTGAGAGATAGAGAATGCTGTTGCAAGAACCGCACCAGAAGTTGCGTCGATACGAGAAGCACCACCAAAGGTACCAACCCCGAGAACGAACAACTGCAAGCTACCACCGATAAACAAACCAGTTGTCACATCTCCCATGATCAAACCAGTAATGAAACCAGCGAATACAGGGGAACCTGCAGATGAAACGATTGTCAACTCATCACAGATTTGATAAGCTGAGTACAAAGTGAGAAGTAAAATTTGCCACGGTTGTATCATAACAATGACCTCCTAAAAATTTTTTCCTATTTTAATAAGCTCAAAAAGTCTGAAACTGGATCATTTGGAACCATTTGAGCAGTGAGTTTCACACCTTTTTCTGCTAGTTTGTGGAAATCTTCCACATCCTTGTCTACCACGTTGATAGAACGTGTGATAGAGCGAGTTTCTGGTGTTTGAGACATATTGCCAACGTTGAGTGTTTCAAGCGGAACACCTGCTTCGACCAAACCAAGGAAACGGTCTGGTTTACGTGCAACGATAAAGAGACGTTGGCTATCGTATTTACCAGCAAGGATATTTACTGCTGCTTTCTCAACTGGCAAGATACTGAGTTTCACACCTGGTGGTGTCGCAAGTTTCAAACCACTCTTTTCAATATCGTTGTTAACAACTTCGTCGTCTACAACCATAATGCGTGAAACATTTAGTTTTCCAGCCCAAAGATTGGCTACTTGACCGTGGATCAAACGTCCATCGATACGGCATCCTACAATTGTCATAAGTTTTCCCCCTTTATGTGTTTTAGTGTAGGTTTACGAGTTAAATGAATCTCTTCTTTATATTCGCCCTCAGTTTCAAAGATGATGATGCGGTTAGCACCTTCCTTGAGATAGCTATGAGGGATATAAAGTGAGAGGGTCGGGCCGACGTTCCAGAAACGTCCTAAGTGACGCCCGTTGACAAAGGCAACTCCCTTACCAAACTCAGACAAGTCTAAGTAGGTATCCTTCGGCTCTTCAACAGTAAAGTCGAAAGCGTAAAAGGCTGGTTGTCCTTCTGTCCATCCTTTTGAAAAATCAATCTTCTCAGGATTATCCAGTGGCAGTGGATATTGTTTCCAATTCAGTAAGAAATGTAGATCCTTGCAGACACCTGTTCGAATTCCTTTACGCTGCGTATCTGCCAAAAACTTATGTCCGTAGTTGACACGCCCCATATTTTCAATCAAGATGTCAATCTCTGAAAAGCCTTCTCGGTTGCCTTGACAGTAGATGTCTTCGCCAATCTCTGTCTGGTATTGAGTAGCAATCCATTGACCATCTACAAAGAGTTGAGCTCGGTCACGTCCATCGATGATACGGAGACGTTCCTCTTCTGCATCCCAACTTGCCTCCGTGCGGTAGAGAAGGTAGCCATAACTTTGACCAAGTTCTTCCATCGCTTTTGGATAGAGGCTTTCAGTAGGACTAGAGAGATTATCCAGGGTTTCAAACAAGGAAACTTTTTCGACCAATGGAATGGACCCTATCTCCATGCTTTCCTTATAGAGTGGTTCCAACTGTGGATACTCTGGGAAGTGGGTTGCCATCATCTTCTTGACTGCTAAGTATTTAGCAGTTGGATTTCCTTCTTCATCGAGAAGGGCATCATAGTCGTAAGATGTGACTTGCGGCAAATCCAGAGTTCCTCGAGCCGAGCAACCATTCATGAAACCAAAGTTTGTACCACCATGGAACATGTAAAGGTTGATAGAGCCTTGCTCCAATACCTCTCGAACAGCTTCTGCCAATTCTTTAGGATCACGAGTGATGATGGGTTCTTTCCAACGGTTGAACCAACCATCCCAGAATTCCATACACATGAGGGGCCATTTCTTGCCATGCTCATCAAAGAATTCCTGCATCTGTGAAAAGTTGTACGGAGCTTTAGAACCGAAGTTTCCTGTCACAAAGAGGTCGTCTTCAATCAAGGTTCCGGCTTTCAGAGTAGCCCTCCATGGGCCATCTGAAGTAAAGAGTGGGCAATCAATCCCTCGGTCTTCCATTAATTTTCGAATTGCTCGTAGATAAGACTTATCTTCTCCATAAGAGCCATATTCATTTTCGACTTGCATCATGAGAATGTTTCCGCCGTTATCCAACAAGCGAGGCACAAGCCTTGGCAATAATTGGTCATAATAGCGAGCAACAGCCTCGATGTAGGCCGGGTCGGACGAGCGAATTCGCATGTCCTTGGTCAAGAGCCAAGCCGGCAAGCCACCAAATTCCCATTCCGCACAGATAAACGGAGACGGGCGTACAATGGCATAGAGACCTAGATCTTGTGCAATTTGAAGAAATCTCTCCAAATTTCTGGCACCTTCAAAATCAAACTCCCCTTCAACAGGTTCGTGTAAATTCCAAGCCACATAGGTCTCGACTGTATTAAAGCCAAGCGCCTTTAAGTTATAGAGAGAATGATACCAATCCTCTGCTGGAATCCTAAAATAATGAATGGCGCCGGACAAAATCTTGAACGGTTTTCCGTCTAAATAGAAATCGTCCTCAATTTTAAATCTGGTCATGTTATTACCTCTGACGAATTAAGTTTGCGCTTTCATTTATTATAATATTAACTATAATCAAATCTTTTGCATTTGTCAATAGGTTTTAGAAAATTATTTAAAATTTTTCTATTTTTTTACTTACCGTTTACCGAAATTATCTAAAAATAGCATGAAAACGATCTTTTTATGTATGATAATTCACAAGAACATCAAATGAATTTTTTTACATGTAAAATAACATTTTTAGTCTATTATTTTAATTTTTTGACCTTAATACTACTCTTTTCTCTATATTTGTGGTAAAATCAAAATTGGAGAAAGAGAATCGAGGTGAAATTTATGGCTATTCCTAAATACCAATATATTAAAGATGAATTAAAAAATAAAATCATCTCTGGTCAATTTGCAAGTGGAGATAAATTTTATACAGAAGCCGAATTGATCGCGATGTACGATGTGAGTTCAATCACAGTTGTTCGTGCCTTGAACGACCTTGCTAAAGACGGCTACATTGTCCGCCAACAAGGTAAAGGTACTTTCGTTTCACGTGCCCGCAAGCACAAACTCGTTGAGTTTTCAGATGTTGAAATCTTTGAAACAAAAGACGATAAAGTTACTGTCCTTTCTATCGAGCGCGGAAACAAACTTGAATATTTAGATAAACTTGGACTACGTGGAGATCAATTCTACTATAAGATTGAACGTATTCGTCAGACAAACGACGTAACATACATCTACCACACATCTTATATTCCTGAGCAATACATCAATGCCAACTATCCAAATCTTGATTATTATAGCTCTATCTATACACGTTTCAAATTGGATTACCGCATTCACATGAGTGATGAACATTTTGAGGAAATCAACGAAATCGCATTCCCAACACCAGAGCATGCTGCTTCTGTACTCGGAATCGATACACAATTCCCAACTGTCTTCCAAACAAAGACTACAAAACTTGAGGCCACTGGCCAAGTCCTTGCCTATAGTGAAACTTATAAGCGAGCAGACTACTACAAAATCAAATTCATCTCATGTAACCGAGGTCATTAAGAAAAAGCCTGAGCCTAGCTCAGGCTTTTTCTATATTCATTATAGCACGAGAAATAAGTTGTGAAAACGCTATGAAGGTCTCTTATTTAATTAGTAGCATTTTTACTAAAAACAAGGTAAATTTTCGTTTGGTTTTTCCTCTGTTTTATCCCTCATTAGCAAATTTCTCCTAAATCTTATGATTTCCTCTATTTATTATAGTTCTTATATAAACCCACTTGACATTTTACTCCTTAGATAATAAAATAAAATTGGTTTTATGTAAACGCTATCATATATGATAATAACAAGGAGGTTTTGTCATGAAACTAGAAAAGAAACAGCGCTTCTCCATCCGTAAATACGCGGTTGGGGCAGCTTCTGTACTTATAGGATTTGCTTTTAGCGCCCAAGTCGTATCTGCCGACGGGATTACTCCAGCTCCAACAGCTGAAGAAACTGTTCAAACTATTCAGGAGAGTCCTCAAGCAGTCAAGGAAGCTGTAGACTCCAAGGTTCCAGAAAAACTGGAAGAAAAGGCTGACAAACCTGTAAAAGAGGAGGTCAAAGAAGACCAGGAGGCTCCTCGAACAGTTGCTCCAACAACAGAAGAGTCAAGCGCACCAGTTGTGACAGAAAATGCTACTCCAACTCCTACTGCCGAGAAAGAAAGCCCTGCCCCAGCTGAAACTCCTGCTGAAAGCACTTCTTCAGAAAAGAAAAATGAAGCCGTCACACCTGCAGTAGCCACTCCTAGCACGGAACGAGCAGCTCAGGTAAATGAAAAACTGGCAAAACGAAAAATGATCTCAATCGACGCTGGACGCAAGTACTTCTCTCCAGACCAACTCAAAGAAATCATCGACAAAGCCAAACACTACGGTTATACTGATCTTCATCTACTAGTTGGAAATGACGGCATGCGTTTTATGTTAGACGACATGACGATCACAGCCAATGGCAAAACCTATGCAAGTGACGATGTCAAACGTGCACTCGAAAACGGAACCGATGCCTACTACAAGGATCCAAACGGCAACCATTTGACAGAAAGTCAGATGACGGACTTGATCAACTATGCTAAAAACAAAGGCATTGGTCTCATCCCAACTGTAAATAGCCCTGGCCACATGGATGCGATTTTGCATGCCATGAAAGAACTAGGTATCCAAAAACCGAACTTCAACTACTTTGGCAAGGAATCTGCTCGTACCGTTGACCTGGATAACAAAGAAGCGGTTGCATTTACCAAAGCTCTGATCGAAAAGTATGCTGCTTACTTCGCTGGCAAAACTGACATCTTCAATATCGGACTAGACGAGTACGCCAATGATGCTACAAACGCCAAAGGCTGGAGCGTTCTTCAAGCCTATAAATGGTATCCAGAAGATGGATTCCCTGACAAGGGTTATGATAAATTTATCGCCTACGCCAACGACCTTGCTCGCATCGTCAAATCTCACGGCCTCAAACCAATGGCTTTTAACGACGGTATCTACTACAATAGCGACACTAGCTTTGGAACCTTTGACAAAGACATCATCGTTTCTATGTGGACTGGTGGATGGGGCGGATACGACGTCGCTTCTTCTAAACTTCTAGTTGAAAAAGGCCACCAAATCCTTAATACCAACGATGCTTGGTACTACGTCCTCGGACGAAATGCCGATGGCCAAGGCTGGTACAACCTCGACCAAGGACTCAATGGTATCAAGAACACTCCAATCACTTCTGTACCAAAATCTGATGGGGCTACTATCCCGTTCATCGGGGGTATGGTAGCTGCTTGGGCGGATACCCCATCTGCACGCTATTCACCATCACGCCTCTTCAAACTCATGCGTAGCTTCGCAAATGCCAATGCTGAATACTTCGCAGCTGACTATGAGTCTGCTGAGCAAGCTCTGAAAGAAGTACCAACAGACCTTAACCGCTATACTGCAGAAAGTGTCGCAGCTGTAAAAGAAGCTGAAAAAGCTATTCGCTCACTCGATAGCAACCTCAGCCGTGCCCAACAAGACACCATTGACCAAGCAATCGCAAAACTCCAAGAAGCTGTAAGCAATTTGACCTTCACACCAGAAGCTCAAAAAGAAGAAGACGCGAAACGTGAAGTTGAAAAACTTGCCAAGAACAAGGTAATCTCTATCGATGCTGGACGTAAGTACTTCACACTTGACCAACTCAAACGCATCGTAGACAAGGCGAGCGAACTCGGCTACTCTGATGTGCATCTTCTCCTAGGAAATGATGGACTTCGCTTCCTCCTTGATGACATGACCATCACAGCTAACGGAAAAACTTATGCAAGTGACGACGTCAAAAAGGCCATCATCGAAGGAACAAAAGCTTACTACGATGATCCAAACGGAACCACTCTTAGTCAAGCTGAAATCACTGAATTGATCGAGTACGCAAAATCAAAAGGCCTCGGACTCATCCCAGCGATCAACAGCCCAGGTCACATGGATGCCATGCTCGTCGCTATGGAAAAACTTGGAATCAAGAATCCTCAAGCCAACTTTGACAAGGTATCCAAAACAACCATGGACCTTGAAAACGAAGAGGCGATGAACTTTGTCAAAGCCCTCATCGGCAAGTACATGGACTTCTTTGCAGGCAAAACTAAGATCTTCAACTACGGTACAGACGAATATGCCAATGATGCTACCAACGCGCAAGGCTGGTACTACCTCAAATGGTATGGACTCTATGGCAAGTTTGCTGAGTACTCTAACACTCTTGCTGCTATGGCCAAAGAAAGAGGCCTTCAACCAATGGCCTTCAACGATGGTTTCTACTACGAGGACAAGGATGATGTTGAGTTTGACAAGGATGTCATCATCTCTTACTGGTCTAAGGGATGGTGGGGTTACAACCTTGCATCTCCTCAGTACCTGGCAAGCAAAGGCTACAAATTCCTTAACACCAACGGAGACTGGTACTACATTCTCGGCCAGAAACCTGAAGATGGTGGTGGTTTCCTCAAAAAAGCAATTGAAAATACTAAAAAAACACCATTTAACCAGCTCGCATCTACCAAGTATCCTGAGGTAGACCTTCCAACAGTTGGAAGCATGCTTGCCATCTGGGCAGACAAACCAAGTGCTGAGTACAAGGAAGAAGAAATCTTTGAACTCATGACTGCCTTTGCAGACCATAACAAAGACTACTTCCGCGCTAACTACAATGCACTCCGTGAGGAACTTGCTCAAATCCCTGCAAACTTGGATGGATACAGCAAGGAGAGCTTGGAGGCCCTAAATGCAGCTAAAGAAGCTCTCAACTACAACCTCAATCGTAACAAACAAGCCGAGTTAGACGCTCTCGTAGCCAAACTCAAAGCAGCCCGCCTAGACCTCAAACCAGCAGCAACCCACTCAGGAAGCCTCGATGAAAACGAACTAGCTGCCAATGTTGAAACCAAACCGGAACTCATCACAAGAGCAGAAAAGATTCCATTTGAGGTCATCAAGAAGGAAAATCCAAATCTCCCAGCTGGTCAGGAAAAGATCATCACACCAGGTGTAGAGGGCGAACGCACTCATTACATATCTGTCCTTACTGAAAATGGGAAACAAACAGAAACGGTTCTAGATAGCCAAGTAACCAAAGAACCTGTGACCCAAGTGGTTGAAATCGGTGCCCCTATTACTCACAAAGGGGATGAAAGTGGCCTTGCTCCAGCTGCCGAAGCGAAACCAAGACTAGATATCCAAGAAGAAGATATTCCGTTCACTACCGTGACACGTGAAAATCCACTCTTGCTCAAAGGGAAGACTCAAGTCGTTACTAAAGGCGCTAACGGCCGTCGCAGTCATTACTACTCTGTGAGCACTAGTGCTGACGGTAAGGAAGTGAAAACTCTTGTAGATAGCCTTGTGACTCAAGAAGCAGTGACCCAAGTTATTGAAGTCGGAACCCTTGTAACCCATGTAGGAGACGAACACGGTCTTGCTCCAGCCGCAGAAACAAAACCGAGACTGGATATCCAAGAGGAAGAAATTCCATTCACTACTGTGACACGTGAAAATCCTCAATTACCAAAAGGACAAACGCAAGTTGTTACTAAAGGAGCTAACGGCCACCGTACTGCCTTCTACTCTGTGAGCACTAGTGCTGATGGAAAAGAAGAAAGAACGCTTGTCAATAGCGTGGTAGCACAGGAAGCGGTCACTCAAGTCGTTGAAGTCGGCACTGCCGTTGAGAAAGCTGAGCAAGCTGAAACAACTACTAGCAAAGCAGAAGAAAAACAACTCCCTGCAACAGGAAGTCAAGACTCTGCAGGCTTGGTCGCAGCAGGACTCATGGCCACACTAGCAGCCTACGGACTCACTAAGAGAAAAGAAGATTAACCCCCTTCGACAAGCATACAAAAAAGCGAGATTCAATCTCGCTTTTTATTGTTAGGATTAATCACCAAGTCCGATACGTTCAAAGATATCATCCACTCGTTTGGTGTAGTATGCTGGGTTGAAGATTTCATCAATCTCCTCTTGAGTGAGGCGTGAGGTCACTTCTGGATCTGCTTCGAGAAGCGGTTTGAAGTCTACTTGGTTGTCCCAAGAGTGGGCTGTTTTTGGTTGCACCAAGTCGTAGGCTTGCTCACGGGTCATGCCTTTTTCAATCAAGGTCAACATAGCACGTTGGCTAAAGATAAGACCAAAAGTAGAGTTCATGTTGCGGATCATGTTTTCTGGGAAGACCGTCAAGTTCTTGACGATATTTCCAAAACGGTTGAGCATGTAGTCAATCAAAATGGTCGTATCCGGTGTGATGATACGCTCAGCTGATGAGTGAGAAATATCACGTTCGTGCCAGAGAGCAACGTTTTCATAGGCCGTCACCATGTGACCACGGATAACACGCGCCAGACCTGTCATGTTTTCAGAACCGATTGGGTTACGTTTGTGAGGCATTGCTGAAGACCCTTTTTGACCTTTGGCAAAGAACTCTTCCACTTCGCGCTGCTCAGACTTTTGCAGACCACGGATTTCCGTTGCCATACGCTCGATGGAAGTCGCGATGCTAGCAAGAACTGCAAAGTACTCAGCGTGAAGGTCACGAGGAAGGACCTGTGTAGAGATTTCTTGGGCACGGATACCCAATTTGTCGCAGACGTATTTTTCAACGAATGGTGGAATGTTGGCAAAGTTCCCAACCGCACCAGAAATCTTACCAGCTTCTACACCAGCAGCCGCATGCTCGAAACGTTCGATATTGCGCTTCATTTCGCTGTACCAAGTGGCCAATTTAAGACCAAAAGTTGTCGGCTCAGCGTGCACACCGTGAGTACGCCCCATCATGATGGTGAACTTGTGCTCCTTAGCCTTGTCAGCGATGATGTTGGTGAAGTTTTCAAGGTCACGACGGATGATGTCGTTGGCCTGCTTGTAGAGGTAACCGTAAGCAGTATCCACCACGTCGGTAGAGGTCAAACCATAGTGGACCCACTTGCGCTCTTCACCAAGAGTCTCAGAAACCGCACGTGTGAAGGCAACCACATCGTGGCGAGTCTCTTGCTCAATCTCTAAAATGCGGTCGATGTCAAAGTCCGCCTTCTCGCGAATCAAAGCCACATCTTCCTTAGGGATTTCCCCCAACTCAGCCCATGCCTCGTCAGCCAAGATTTCCACCTCAAGCCAAGCACGGTATTTATTTTCTTCACTCCAAATATTCGCCATCTCAGGGCGAGAGTAACGGTTGATCATATTTAAGATATTAAGGGCGTTAAGCGGACACCGTGAAAATAGGAAATTTTGAGCAGAGCGACTTGCGCTCCAACAAAATTATCTTTTTCACACGGTCCGTAGCCCGCATTCAGTTAGGGGAATACGGTGCCCTTGTTCCTTTCTATTTTTTTGGTTTGATACAGAATTTAGGTAGCCCGAGCTCAAATACTCGGACACCCTCATACTTTCTATTGTAAATTTTGTTTTGAAAGAAAGTCCATAGCCCGTATTCGGTTTAGAAAATACGACTGCCCTGTTCCTTTCTGTCTTAGTATATTTTTTGAATAGTGTTTCAAAATATAATTTTACTTCTTAGCTGCCTTCCAATGGGAATTAAAGTGTTTTTCTAAATTAACGTCTTTGAAGCATTTCTTCATCATTGCAATAATTTGTTCTCTGCCTTTCCCGTTTAACTCTGATTGTAAATCATCGATAGAGTGTGAATTTACATTAAATAATTTTTGTGCTTCTCGATTACCTTGATAAAAATTATCTATTCTATTGAATTTTGTAAAAGTCTCTATAATTCTCCTAATTGAATTCAACATTAGATCAGGTTTGCCATTGTTGTATAGGAATCCTAATTCTTTCCATAGCAACTCGTAACTTGTACCGAAATCTTGCCCCTCTGATTCTAAAACTTTTATAGAGGTTGTAGAACTTTCTTTCTGAAGTCTAATGAACTTGTCTCCTACCCTATCTCCACCATTTTTATCTTTACCATCCTCATATAAACGATTATACTTCACATTGATATAAAAATGAGAATTATGAGTCATAATTACAAGTTTATCATTTGTTTTATTCTTATCAATTGGTTTCATCAATTCTTGAATTTCAGTAATGATAATGTATTGCATCATATCATCATTAGAGTCCATCGGGTCATCAAAAATTATAACTTTATCAAGTGGATTATCGATTTGTTCATCAAGTTTTTCTATAAAATATAAAAAACCGATAATATTTTTTTCCCCTTCAGATAGTGTTCCTATATCTCTATATACGTCAATATTTTCAGACTTGCTTTTTATTCGATAGTACCCTTGGTGCATACCAGCATCAGGCTCAATATGTTCTAATTGAAAATCAACATATAATTCCAACTTTTTATTTATATTAGTAGCTAACTTCTTCTCAGATTTAGTTTTTTCCACTTCTTTCGATATTTTCTCACGAATCGAAGAAATCGTCTGCTTTATTTTTAAAATTTCACAGTCATTTGCTTCTGAACTGCGTACAGATTCATCTAGCTTATCCTGTATAGCTTTTAATTTATTTTTCTCTGTTGCTAAATCAAACTTCTCAACATATGCATCAATCAAATCAAATCTCAATAAATCTTTGGAGAATTTTTTTAATCTAGAAATATCTTCTGCATTATTTTTCTCAACAATTTTATTATACCTTTCAATTATATCTTTACCTGAATCCGGTAATTTTAATTCCTCGAAAGTCAATGTTGAAAATAATTTAGTAGACTTCTCTATCATTTTTTCCTTAAGTGATAATAGAAATTTTACCTGTTCCTTTTTTATGTTGTCCCATTTTTTTTTGATTTCACCTACTTCATTAGCGAATTGACTATAAAAATCTTCATTAGCAATTACAACCTTCTCAACTAGAACTTGTGCTTCACTAATTCTATCAATCTGATCATTAATAGCGACTTCAAATTCTTTAATCTTTGATGCTGAGAAAAAAGTTTCCAATTCAGCAAATGTTTCATCAGGAATATTACTTCCACAAAAAGAGCAGACATCCCCACGTTCATGTAACTCTAGACCCTTTTGAGCAAAACTAATTTTTGGATCAGAATCAAGTCGCTTAACTACTATCTCTTCTTCAACTTTTTTCACAAAAATATCTCTTGTATCTTCAAAAATTTGTAGAAAATTAATCTCTGGCAATTTAATTAGACTGGCATTTTTCTCATCAATTTTTAGATACTCTTTACATTTATTTCGTTCATCTACAGATAAACGAAAAGCATACTTTATTTCTGCTTTAAAAGTAGGCTGATTGTAAGAAGTGCTAGCTATATGTAAATCATTATTTTTTATTTCTCTGGCAGAAGAACTAAAAAAATTGTTTATTTTATTTTCCTGAGCTTTTAATTCTTTATTTAGAGAATTTTTTTCTAAGGTCAAGGATTGTTTAATTTCCTCATATCCTCGTTTTTCCTCTACGAAGTTAGCTATTTCGCTCTCAAATTTTTCAATATTTCGCTGAGCAGAAACATTTTCTTCACCAAGAGTAACAGAATTTAGTCTTCCGTTTGCAATTACACTCTTTAAACCTTGGTAAATTCTAATATCTTTGTCAGTAATCTGTTCTTTAACCAATTTAGTAATGGTACTCTTACCGGTCCCGTTCTTCCCAAAAATAAAATTAACTGGTTTATCCAATTCTATCTCATTGATATCAAACAATTTCTCATTAGATAAATCTATTTTCATAACAACTTATTCCTCTTCACAACCTTTTACTTTACTATGCTAAGCTAAAACTCCCCCACGTTTTCTGCATCCCCCAACACGGTCACATGTCCCATCTTGCGGTTGTGTTTCGCTTCTATTTTACCATACATGTGGAGGTGGGCGCTTGGATTTTCTTTGACATATTTTTCAGCGATCTCGACATGCTGGCCGAGGACATTGAGCATAACAGCAGGCGCATGTAGGTTGATGGCTGGCAATGGTGCTCCGAGAACGCCCAAGATATGGGTATCAAACTGAGAGAAGTCGCAGGCTTCGATTGAGTAGTGTCCTGAGTTATGTGGGCGTGGGGCGATTTCATTGACAATGATGTCATCTGCCGTCGCAAACATTTCCACGCAAAGAGTTCCAGACAAGTTGAGTTGTTCTGCGATTCGAACCGCCATAGCTTTGGCCTTGGCTGCTAGACTTTCTGAAATGCGAGCTGGTACGATGCTCTTCGAAAGAATGTTGTTGCGGTGGATATTTTCCTGAACTGGGAAAACCGTCACGTCCTTGCCATTTCCTGACACGATGACAGAAATTTCAAGGTCAAAGTTGACAAATTCTTCCAAAACACAGTCTGCTGAGTCTGCTAACGCATAGGCTTCTACCAAGTCTGCTTCTGAACGAATAACCTTTTGACCATGCCCATCGTAGCCTCCAGTCGCGGTCTTAAGGACATAGTTTTTAGAAAGGTCAATATCTGCCAAATCTTGACTTGAAGTCACAACCTTGTAGGGTGCCACAGTGACTTGAGCCTTATTTGAAAGAAAGTCCTTTTCAAAAATGCGATTTTGAGAGATGCGGAGCAGGTCTGTCCCTTGAGGGAGCTGACCTTCCTTGATAACCGCATCCAAACCATCAGCATCGACATTTTCAAACTCATAGGTGAGGATATCACATTGCTCAGCCAGCTGACGTAGGGCGTTCACATCGTTATAAGGCGCCACGATGATTTCCGCTACACGAGAGGCCGGGCAATCCGCCGCAGGATCCAGCGCGATGACCTTGTGCCCCATGTAGATAGCAGAAATGGCCATCATCTGACCCAACTGACCGCCACCGATAATTCCGATTGTTTTAGATGAGCTCATTGGTAGACTCCTCTGCGATTTTTCCTTGCTCTTCTGCAAAATCTGCCAATGCTGTAGCAATAGCCTGGTCCTCTACTGAAAGGAGACGGAGGGCAAAGAGGGCTGCATTTGTCGCTCCTGCTTCACCGATAGCCATAGTTGCAACAGGCACGCCACCCGGCATCTGTACGATAGAGTAGAGCGAGTCCACGCCACTAAGGGCACGAGATTTGACGGGCACACCAATGACTGGAAGGGTTGTTTTAGCAGCAACCATTCCTGGCAAATGAGCTGCGCCTCCAGCACCTGCGATGATAACCTTGATGCCACGGCTACGAGCTTCTTCGGCATGTTTGAACATGAGGTCTGGTGTGCGGTGGGCAGAGACCACCTTCTTTTCGTAGGCCACACCGAAGCGGTCTAGGACTTCGGCGGCTTTTTGCATGGTTGCCCAGTCGGATTTGGAGCCCATGATGATGGAAATAATTGGTTTAGTCATAATTTTCCCTTTTCTTTCCTTTCTTTTTTCAATCACCTTAGGTTGTGAGGGACGGCAGCAGCCACCAAAGGTGTCTCATGCCTAAATCGGAAGCCCAAGGTCTTCCAATTTCCCTGAACGATTGGATTATCATCCAATCGTTCTTTCACAACGGCGGTGATTGTTATTTTATTGCTCGCTAATGCTCGCAAGTTATGCAACCATTAGCATATTTGGCGACTTCGTCGCGTTATTCTTATATCTTTACTTAACAGCCTTGCTTCCGATATCTGTTCGGTAGAAGAGACCTTCTGTTTTTTGTTGAGCGAGTTCTTGGTAAATCGTATCTTGGGCTTCTTTGACGGTATCTGCTGTGGTGACGAGCATATAGACACGTCCACCGTTTGATAGCAGTGCTCTGCTATTTTCTGCAAACTTAGCCCCTGCATAGTAGGTGATGATATTGCCTTCTGTCTTAGTTGGCAACTCGACACCCTTTGCATAATCTAACGGGTAGCCCTTGGATGCGACAACCACACCCAGAGTCACACCCTTGTCCGTCCACGTGATGTTCGGATCCTTGCCATCAAGAATATCCGTGATATTTTGCGCAAAGTCAGATGTCAAACGAGGCAAGATAATCTGTGTTTCGGGATCACCAAAACGAGCGTTGAACTCTATAACCTTCGGACCGTCAGCAGTCAAAATAAGCCCCGCGTAGAGGACACCAAGGTACGGACGACCTTCTTTAATCATCCCTTCAAGAACTGGCTTGACAATAGTCTCCACTGCCGTATCAACCACGCTCTGTGGCAAGTGAGGAACCGGCGCATAAGCTCCCATCCCACCAGTGTTAGGGCCCTTATCGCCGTCATAGGCACGTTTATGGTCCTGAGCTGTTGGCATGATGTAGAACTTGTCCCCATTGACAAAGGCAAAGAGAGAGAACTCTTCTCCGTCAAGGAATTCCTCGATAACAACACGCGCACCAGAGTCCCCAAATTTATTGTCCAAAAGCATCTCATGAGCGGCTTCGACTGCTTGCTCAACCCTTTCAGCTACAACGACGCCCTTCCCAAGAGCCAATCCATCCGCCTTGACGACAATTGGAGCGCCTTTCTCCTCGATATAAGCCTTGGCTGCCTCGAAATCTGAAAATGTGCCATAGGCTGCTGTCGGAACGCTGTATTTGACCATGATTTCCTTAGCAAAATCCTTGGACCACTCAAGCTCAGCGGCAGCTTTGGTCGGACCAAATGCCTTGAGGCCTGCTGCATTGAAATCATCCACTATTCCAGCTGCAAGAGCATCATCCGGCCCAATGAAGGTCCAAGCGATATCGTTATCCTTTGCAAACTCTATTAACTTAGAATGTTCGGAAATAGAGATGTTTACTAACTCCAGCCCATCCAGAGTCATCCCGTCATTTCCAGGAGCTACAAAGACTTTTTCAACGTCTTTTGACTCAAGCAACTTCTTAGCAATCGCATGTTCACGACCACCCGAACCGATAACTAACAGCTTCATCTCTCAACCTCTTTTGCGAATTATTTACTAATATTATATCACAAACGTTCGTTCTAATCTTGTTTCACTTAGCATTTTAAGCCAAAAAAGGAAAGAAACTGTTTTCTTCCCTTTTATCTTTTTAATGTCTAAAATGTCTTACGCCTGTGAAGACCATAGTCAAACCATGTTTATCAGCCGCTTCAATTGACTCTTGGTCACGGACTGATCCACCTGGTTGGATGATGGCCTTGATACCTGCTTTGGCGATTTCTTCCACGTTATCCGCAAATGGGAAGAAAGCATCGGAAGCAAGCACAGCGCCGTCAAGACGATCTTTAGCTTGGTCAATAGCGATACGGACTGAAGCCACACGGTTGGTTTGACCTGGCCCAACGCCAAGTGTCATGTGGTCATTGGTCACGATGATCCCGTTGGATTTGACGTACTTGATAGCCTTCCAAGCAAATTCAAGAGCAGTTGCTTCTGTCTCGGTTGGCTGGCGTTTGGTCACCACTTGCCAGTCAACTGGGCTTTCCTTGACCATGTCTTGGTTTTGCACAAGAAGTCCACCGACCACGCCTGTGTATTCTGCCTCTACCTCACTAGCATCTTGAGCATCAAATGGCAAGGCAAGGATGCGCAAGTTTTTCTTTTTGTTGGTCAAAATGGCTAGCGCTTCATCGGTATAGCTCGGTGCGATGATAATCTCGAGGAAAACGCCGTGCATCTTCTCAGCAGTCGCAGCATCCACCTCACGGTTAAGGACGACAATCCCACCAAAGATAGATACTGGGTCAGACTCATAAGCATAGTCCCAAGCAGTTTCGATGTCATCAGCTTGACCAATTCCACATGGGTTCATGTGTTTGAGAGCCACAACAGTTGGACGGTCTTTGAAATCACGAATAATACGAATGGCCGCATCCGCGTCACGAATGTTATTGAAGGACAATTCCTTACCGTTGAGCTGTTTGGCTGATGCAATCGAGTAATCCGTTGGCAAGGCTTTTTGGTAAAAGTCTGCATCTTGTTGAGGGTTTTCCCCATAGCGCATAGCTTGTTTGAGGTCATAGGTCAAAGTGAGCTTTTCAGGCTTTGCTTCACCTACTTGAGCTGTGAAGTATTCTGCAATCAAGGCGTCATAAGCCGCTGTGTGACGAAAAACCTTGGCTGCTAAACGTTGGCGAGTTTCATAAGTCGTTTCACCATTTTCTGCCAATTCGTCCAAAACCACAGCATAGTCAGCAGGGTCTACCACAACCGTCACGCTGGCATGGTTTTTAGCTGCTGAACGAAGCATAGACGGCCCACCGATATCGATATTTTCAACTGCGTCAGCGTACGTCACGTCTGGTTTGAGGATTGTTTCCTTGAAAGGATAGAGGTTGACCACTACAAGGTCGATAAGCTCGATCTTATTGTCCTTAGCCGCCTCAAGGTGGCTATCGAGATCACGACGAGCGAGGAGCCCACCATGGATATTTGGATGGAGGGTCTTAACACGACCGTCCATCATTTCTGGGAAGCCCGTCACATCATCAATTGCAATGGTCTCCACCCCAGCATTATCAAGGGTAACCTTTGTCCCACCTGTCGAGATAATCTCCCAACCGAGTTTTTTAAGTTCTTGGGCAAATTCAACAATGCCCGCTTTGTCTGAGACGCTGATTAAGGCCTTTTTCGTCATTCTATTCCTCTTTCTTTAGATCCAAGCGCATAGCGACTTCGTTATTTTCTTCTATAAATCCTGTTTCCTGAAAACCCAGACTAGTCAACAGGTACTTCATTTTTTCATTTCCAACCACATAATCTGCGATAATATGACTGTAAGCTCTATCCATCTGAGCCTCTTTGATTAGAACTTCCAAGGCTTTTCGACCATAACCTCTTCCTTGGTACTGCTGACCAATCATTATCCGCCAGATAAAGTATTCCGCTTCATCCTTGTCTATTTCTAGCAGGAGAAAGCCAACCACTTGCTTATCCCAATAGATTGCCATCGGAAACACATCTTCGTTTTTCCGGTAGAGCCATGCATCAGCTAAAGAGCGCACATTTGGAGCTACGAAACGTGCTCGTTCATCAGCTTCTGATATTTTCAAATCCAGCACTGCCTGAAAACTGCTCTCATCTACCAATTTCAGTTCAATCATTTTTTCTCCTAGCAAGATTGCGTAATCAAAACTTGATTTACTTCTTACCTTCTCTCCACTCCCAAGCTATCCAGCACCTCCGGATACAACTTGTACTCTGCCTCATGAATTCGAGCTTCAAAGCTATCGATGGTATCATCAGCTAGTCGTGGTACGCGTACTTGTTTAATAACCTTTCCTGTATCCACACCGGAGTCCACCCAGTGAATGGTCACGCCACTCTCAGTAACACCAGCATTCCAAGCATCCTCAATTCCATGAGCTCCTGGAAATTCGGGCAGGTAGGCAGGATGAATGTTAATGATCCGACCCTCGTAAGCAGCGAGCAAAGTTGGCCCAACGATTTTCATATAGCCTGCGAGACAAACCAAGTCAATCTGGTGCTCTTCTAATAGATCAACAAGTGCTGCTTCGTAGTCCGCCTTGCTCTCAAACTCCTTGAGTTCAAAAGCGTAGGATAGAACACCAAGCTTGTCTGCACGCTCAAGCACATAGGCATCACGATGGTCTGAAAAGACAAACTCCACCGGAAATTCTTCGGCAATCACCTGAAAGTTTGAGCCATTACCAGAGGCAAAAACCGCTATTTTTTTCATTTGATGATGACACTTTCGTTTTCTTTCGTGACGATGCGACCAATTTCATAGACTGGTTCATCCAGTAATTCCTTGACGCGATCTACATTTTCAGGGCTAACTGCCAGCATGAGTCCCACACCCATATTGAATATTTCAAACATTTCTTCGTGTTTGATCTGACCGTATTTTTCAAGGGCTTTGAAAATTGGAAGAACTGGAACCTTGCTTTCCTCAATCTCAGCAGCCAAGTCAGCTGCAAACATGCGAGGGACATTTTCGATAAATCCACCACCTGTGATGTGGGCAATCCCGTTTACCAAGCCTTCCTTGATGAGTGGCAAGACAGCCTTGACATAGATACGAGTCGGCTCAAGAAGGACTTCTTTGAGTTTCTTGCCTTCCAATTCTGGCAAAACTTCCTCACCTGTGTAGTCCGCAAAGACACGACGGACGAGTGAGTAACCATTTGAGTGAATCCCACTTGAAGCAAGTCCGAGAAGAACATCTCCCTCTGCTACTTTTGACCCATCGATGATTTGTGATTTTTCAGCCACGCCGACCGCAAAACCAGCCAAGTCATAGTCATCTGCGTCATACATACCAGGCATTTCAGCTGTTTCCCCACCGATGAGGGCAGCGCCTGCCTGCACACAACCTTCTGCCACACCAGCAACCACTTGTTCTAGTTTAGCTGGTTCATTCTTCCCTGTCGCGACGTAGTCGAGGAAATAGAGGGGCTCCGCACCTGCAGCGATGATATCATTGACACACATGGCCACACAGTCCTGCCCGATGGTATCGTGCTTGTCGTACTTGATAGCCAGCATGAGCTTGGTTCCGACACCGTCGGTCCCTGAAATCAAGACCGGTTCTTTGCTACCTGTTTTTGAAAGATCAAACATGCCACCAAAGCCACCAAGAGCTCCCATAACACCCGCACGCTCTGTACGTGCTACGTGTTTTTTGATGCGTTCAACAACTTCATAACCCGCTTCAACATCGACACCCGACTGGGCGTACGCATTTTTATTTGTCATTTTTATATTCCTTTTCTTTGAGAAGATTGCGACGTATTTTTAGATAAACAATTATTTTATCTAAAAATACTAGTCAGGGCTCTAGCTTTGGCCTCATAGGGCAAAGCGTCTACTGACAAATGCTTAAGCATTTAGTCAGTAGTGAGACGTGGAGCATAAGCATTTTTATTTGTCATCTTCTCTTCCTTTCCTTTCATGGAGAGTCTTTATCCGTCTATTTGTAAAAACTGGTCTTATCCCCCAAGCTTCTACGATATTCTTCCTCATAGTCGTAGAGAGGAGTTGGGTAGTCTCCATCAAAATAAGCGACACAGAGACCACCATTCGGCGCATCTGTTTCAATCCCAATGGATTCAATCAAGCCATCAATCGAAAGATAGGTCAGGCTATCCGCACCAATAATCTGGCAGGTTTCTTCGACTGTATGATTAGCCGCAATCAGCTCCTGACGCGTCTGGATATCAATCCCGTAGAAACATGGATAAGCTAGCGCTGGACTACCAATAGCAACGTGAACTTCAGAAGCCCCCGCTTCTTTCAAGAGCTGAACGATACGGCGAGAGGTTGTCCCACGAACAATGGAATCATCAATCATCACCACACGTTTTCCTTTAACGACACCCGAAACGGCTGATAGCTTCATCCGCACCCCTTGCTCACGCAATTCTTGAGTCGGTTGGATAAAGGTGCGTTGCGTGTATTGGTTTTTGATCAGACCCATTTCATTTGGCAGACCAGATTCTTCTGCAAATCCCATAGCTGCGCTCAGCGAGGAATTTGGCACACCGACCACAATATCTGCTTCGTGCTTGAACTCACGCGCTAATTGAGCCCCCATACGTTTGCGAGCTGTATGGACATTGACCCCATGGATGTTAGAGTCAGGGCGAGCAAAATAGATATACTCCATAGAACAAATCGCCAACTGGGTATCATTCGTATAACTATCGTACTGGATACCATTGTCATCTACGATTACAATCTCTCCTGGTTTCACATCACGAATCCACTCAGCACCAATGACTTCAAAGGCACAGGTTTCAGACGAAACCACCACCGCTCCGTTTGCCATTTTTCCGATAGAAAGCGGACGGAAGCCATTAGGATCAAGCGCAGCAATCAACTTATCCTCAAATAACAAGATATAAGCAAAGCCACCTTTGACAAGGCTGAGCGCCTCCTTGATTTTGCCCATCAAGTTCGGATTGTGACTCCGACGAATGAGGTGAGCCAAGATTTCCGAGTCCGAAGTTGAACTGAAAATAGCTCCTCTTTGTTCCAATTCTTTCTTGAGCGATTCAGCATTGGTCAAGTTTCCGTTGTGAGCAAGTCCAAACTGCATATCGTGAAAGCGGAAGAGAAAGGGCTGGATATTATCTACAGAAGCTTCGCCAGCAGTCGCATAACGAACATGCCCAATCGCGCTCGCTCCAGTCAGTTTATCCAAATTAGCTGGATTTCTGAACACTTCTGATAAAAGCCCCATATCACGATGACGCTTCAAGTTCCCCTGGTCATTAGAGAGGATTCCTGCCCCCTCCTGACCACGGTGCTGAAGACTGTGGAGTCCGAAATAGGTCAATTTAGCAGCATCTGGATGCCCCCAGATACCAAAAACACCACATTCTTCATTAAGAGATTTTACTTCGTATGTCATTTTTTATACCTAATTTTTATTTTTGCATCATTCCTTCAGTAGAGCCGAATGATACGGTAGAAGCTCGTTTCACTCGCAAAACAAACCTTTTGCAATCACCAAGAACTAAATCTACATGACTTTTACATTACGGATACTATCTATTAGAAAATCTGCAAGTCTTATTTCCCAGTAAAGTATTTAACCGCCGACGCGAACAAGTACTGGTCTTTATTTCCTGGAATATTTTGGAAAAGACCATCTTCATAACGTTCTGAGTGTCCCATTTTACCGATGATTTGACCATTCTTGCTGGTAATTCCTTCGATGGCATTTACAGAACCATTTGGATTGTACTTAGAATCCATACTTGGTTTGCCTTCAAAGTCAACGTATTGACTAAAGATTTGACCATTATCACGGAGCTCTGCAAATTCCTCGGCCGTCACAACAAACTTCCCTTCACCGTGCGACACTGGAATGGCGTGGATATCGCCCACTTGCACTCCAGCCAACCATGGCGAGTTAGTATTGGCAATACGAGTTTCCACCATCTTGGCTACGTGCTGGTTGGCATCATTGTAGAAGAGGGTTGGGCTAGTACTAGTAGCATCCTCAAAGTTCCCATATGGAAGAAGACCTGATTTGACGAGGGCTTGGAATCCATTACAGATACCAATAATCAAACCACCACGAGCGATAAAGCTATCGATAGCTACACGCACTTTTTCATTGAGCAGGATATTGACAATAAACTTAGCTGATCCATCCGGCTCATCCGCGGCTGAGAAGCCACCTGCAAAGAATAGAATGTTTGCCTTGCCGATATTGTCAACCATGATTTCAACTGACTTGACAATAGCCTCTTCATTCAAGGTCACGAATGGCACCAAGTTAACCTCTGCACCTTCTTTTTCAAATGCCTTGGCTGAGTCATATTCCGAGTTGGTTCCTGGGAAGACTGGGATGTAAACCACTGGTTTTTCAATAGTTTCCTTGGCTTTAATCACAGCATCTGATGCCACAGCTGGTACTTCAGCCAGTTCTTTGGCTTGGGCAAATTCAGTAGGGTAAACTTCTTCTAATTTTCCTTGGAAGGCACTGTCAAGTTTCTGTCCATCTAGCTTCATACCGTTGACAAAAAGTGTAAAGTCTGCTTTTGTTTGTCCAATTTTCTCTACTCCGGCGATTTCTTCCGGAGATGTGAAGACAAATCCGCCTAATTGAGCTGTCAATGCAGTCTCAAGCTCAGACAAGGTCACCTCTGCACCGATATGGTTTCCAAAAGTAGCAAGAGCCAAACTTTCAAGGACACCACCATATTTAACAGCTGATGCAGATGTCACTTTGTGAGCCTTTTGAAGGGCTTCAAACTTGGCAAAGTTAGACTTGATAAGATCAAAGTCAATCTCTTGTGCCAAGGCTTGACCTGGGATGTAGTAGATATTTTCACCAGCAGTCTTGAACTCAGGAGAGAGAACTTGACGACTATCTGCCGTTGTCACCCCAAAGGCAACCAAGGTTGGTGGCACTGTCAATTCTTCAAAAGTACCAGACATAGAGTCCTTGCCACCGATAGATGGCAAACTAAGTTGGATTTGTGCTTCAATAGAGCCTAGAAGAGCTGCTACTGGCTGACCAAAACGCTCTGCTTGTTTATCCATCCGCTCAAAATACTCTTGGTAAGAGAAACGAGCCTTGGACCAGTTTGCACCAGTAGCCACCAAACGAGAAGTCGCTTCGATTACTGCATAGGCAGCACCGTGGTATGGAGACCATTCTGCTACATATGGGTGGAATCCTTGGGCCATGACTGACGCAGTGTGAGTCACATCGTGTTGAACTGGCAATTTCTGCACAGAAGCCTCAGTCGGTGTCAATTGGTAACGACCGCCAAGTGGGTGATTGACCGTAGAACGACCGACTGAGCAGTCAAAGATGGTCTGCAAGCCTTTTTGACTCGCATGGTTGAGGTCAGATAGTACCGCAAGAGTATCAGCTTCAAGGGTTTCAGCACTTGTTCTGCGTTCTTCTGGGAGTTTGACATCCTTGTCCACAACCTTGGCATCGACAACGACACGCACACCATTGGTATCAAGGAAACGGCGTTCCAAGTCGACGATGGTTTCACCATTCCAGTGCATGACTAGGTTCGGTTTTTCAGTCACTGTCGCAACCACAACAGCATCAATATTTTCTTTATTACATTCCGCAACGAAGGCAGCTACGTCTTCAGGACGCACCACAACTGCCATCCGTTCTTGAGATTCAGAAATGGCAATTTCTGTACCGTTCAAACCTTGGTATTTAAGAGGAACCTTGTTAAGGTCAATTTCAAGACCATCTGCCAATTCACCGATAGCCACACAGACACCACCTGCTCCAAAGTCGTTGGATTTCTTGATAAGACGAGTGACATCGCCATTACGGAAAAGGCGTTGGATCTTGCGCTCTTCGATGGCATTCCCTTTTTGAACCTCAGCACCGGCAGTCTCTACAGACTCAACTGTTTGAACCTTAGAAGATCCCGTTGCACCACCGACACCGTCACGTCCAGTCTTACCACCGAGCAAGATAATCACATCGCCCGCTTCCGGTTTTTCACGGACAACGTTGCCCTTGGGAGCCGCACCGACAACTGCACCTAGCTCCATGCGTTTGGCTACAAAACCTGGGTGGAAGTACTCACGAACATAGGTCGTCGCAAGCCCAATCTGATTCCCGTAAGAAGAATAACCATGAGCCGCTGTTTTCGAAATGACTTGTTGTGGCAATTTGCCAGCGCGAGTTTCTGAAATCGGTGCGGTAATATCACCTGCACCCGAGATACGCATGGCTTGATAAACGTATGAACGTCCTGACAACGGGTCACGAATGGCTCCACCGATACAAGTAGCCGCTCCACCAAATGGTTCAATTTCTGTTGGGTGATTGTGGGTTTCATTTTTAAACATGAGAAGCCATGGCTCTTTCACTCCATTCACATCCACCTCGATTTCAACCGAGCATGCATTGATTTCATCTGACACTTCCATGTCATCCAAACGTCCATTAGCACGCTCATAACGACCGAAAATAGTCGCCATATCCATCAAGGTTTGTGGTTTCTCCGAACGTCCCAACTCATCACGCATGGCAATATACTTGTCATAAGTCGCTTGTAATTGCTTTTGGAACTTAGAAGCTGAGAAATCAATGTGTTTCAACTCGGTCTCAAAAGTCGTGTGACGGCAGTGGTCAGACCAGTAAGTGTCCAAAACCTTGAGTTCTGTTTCCGTCGGCACTCGTCCGATTGACTTGAAGTAGTCTTGGATAAAGAGCAAATCATCCACTTCCATGGCCATCCCTTGTTCGGCCTTGTAGCGAGCAAAGTCTTCTGCTGTATAGCTTTCAAAGAAGGTCAATTTAGGAATGGTCTTGTCTGACTCAGAAAATTCCTGCTTGGCAATCCCTGTCGTGATGTCCTTGAAACGTGAATCCACTGGATTGAGCAGGTAGTTCTTGACCGCTTCCAACTCAATCGCATCAATATCTTTATTAACCAAGTACAATTGTGCTGTGTTGACCGTCACGTCACTCGAACTTCCCAGCAAAAGTAAAGCTTCCTGTGAGGAAGCTGCACGCTGGTCAAATTGACCAGGCAGGCTTTCGATAGCAAAGAAAGCATAATTGGCAAGATCCGCTTGCACAGCCGCTTCATCCAAGACATGGTCTGTCACCTGCTCAGAGAAGATATGCTTCTCGGCAGGCGCAAACAAGTTCTCTGCCAAGTCAAAGACATCATAAACCTGCACAATGCGAATACTTTTCAAAGTTGACAGTCCCAAGTTGTGCTGGAGCTCCCTTACCAAACTCTCTGACTTGACTTGAAAATCAGCCTTTTTTTCAACAAAAATACGTTTATTCATCAATTCTTATTCCTTTATTTCAGCTCTTGCAATGTTCCCAAATGACCTTGAAGGTGCTATTTTAAACCTTGCAACTTTTCCCAGACAATCTCGTAGACGCTGGTTAATTTACCTAGCCCCCGACGGAGTGAAAAGGTCCAGGGGACCTTTACAGCCTGAGTCCTTACATCTGAAAGACGAAGGTTTTCCGTTTCTAACAGCTTATTTCAAAGCCTGCAATTTCTCCCAGACAATCTCGTAAACATCCGTCAATTCACCCAAGCCACGGCGGAAAACATCCTTGTCCATGTGGTTGCCATCTGCATCCCACAAACGGCAGTTATCTGGTGAAAACTCGTCTGCCAAGATAATCTTGCCATCCTTGTCAAAACCAAACTCTAGCTTAAAGTCAATCAATTTGAGACCAATCTCAGCAAACCAATCCTTCAAGAGCTCATTGATACGACGGGTTTCTTCTTTCAAGTAAGCAATCTGCTGGTCATCCGCAATTTTTAGGAATTTCACATGCTCATCATTGATAAAGGGATCATCCAAATCATCATTTTTATAGTAAAATTCGACAATTGGAGTCTCAAATGCAATACCTTCTTCTACGCCAAAACGTTTTGAAAAGGAACCAGCCGTGTAGTTGCGGAGCACAACTTCCAAAGGAATAATCTCCACCTTTTTATTGAGTTGTTCCGTATCCGAAATTTTCTCCACAAAGTGAGTCGCTACACCAGCCGCATTTAATTTCTCAAAAATAAAAGATGAAATCTGATTATTTAACACTCCCTTGCCCGCAATCTGCTCCTTCTTGACACCGTTGAAGGCAGTTGCCTGGTCCTTGTAAGTTGAAATAATGAGATTTTCATCCTCAGTTGTATAGATATCCTTGGCTTTTCCCGAATAGATCAGTTGTTTTGACATTTTAAAGTTCGCCTTTCGTTTTACTTGAGCACATTCTACCACAAAAGCATGAAAAATTCAAGATTTTTTACGAATAAATAACGTTTTCCTGTTTCAAGCGTAAAGAAAAACTGCAAGATAAGCTCTTCTTACAGTTTAAAAATCATTTATCCTCTGAAAAACACGAATATTACCCTTTATTTAAAAATTGATCCCAAAAATAACGGAGATAGCTTTTCTTTCCCGTAATCATCTGCAGGCGACCTTCTAAACCATAACGAAGTTTTTCAGCCTGTTCCGAAGTTAAATTAGTCTCCGCCTCAATTTTAAAGAAATTCCCTTTTTCAGTTTTTGTAGCTGTCGCATCAATACTTGTAATCGTGGAATCCAGGAAAATTTGATTCTTGGCATCGTTAATCGTAGTATAACGGACAGAGTCCCCAATCTTGACTCTAGCAACATCTTTTGAACTGAGATAGGCTGTGAGTTTGGTTTTTCCTTCTTTTTTCAAGGATGGGTAGAGTTGGGCTAGCAGGGTTCCTTCTGCGACCATCGTAGATTCACTAGTCTCAGGATTGAGGTGAAGCACCCCATCCTCACTTGCTGTAATCTTCCCCTTATCTAGGAGACCTCCCTGTACCTTCTTACCCGATTCCGCCTCCAAAATTTTCTGATCCAAAAGGGTTAATTCCTGACCGACTTTGACTAGGTGCTGAGATTTGAGCGATTCCAGTTGACTATCTAGTCCCGTTGCGTGGGCTTGTTGAGCTCCAGAACCCGCATACTGTACACGATAGGTAGCCAAACTAGACTCTAGCTGGGCAATTTGTGCATCCACCTGTGCAATAACTTGTGATTTAACTTGCGAATCATCTCCAGCTTGGTTTTTATAGGTCTGATAAAATGAGTAGGCGGCATTTTGACTATCCAGTTGATCTCCTTTTTCAATCGCTGACTTGGCTGTTTTGTAGTCTCGAATTTTATCCTCTGTTTGACTAATAAGATTGCCAATCTCGGCCTGGCTCTGACTTGCTGCCGCATTTTGAGAGGAGATGCTGGCATTTTGCTGAGAAACATTACTCCTAAGACTACTAGCTTGGCTGAGATAGTCTCGAAACATCTCCTGATAACCAAACTTATCCGCCTCTGGAAATTGATCACTCCCCTCTTTCAAACTGGATTGCAAATACCCCAACTGCTTTTTTTGATCCTTTAGCATCTCCAATTGACTGGCATATGCCTCAACCTGGACAGCCTCCGCCCCTTGCTGGTACTGAACGAGCAGATCTCCTTTCTTAACCAGCTTATTTTCTTCCAAATGATTGACAAGAATGCGATTGTTGCTAGTTGACTGGATATTGGCAAGGATACGACTAGGCTCGACAGTAGCTCTAGTAGACAAACTCATCTCCTTCTCTGCAAAAACTGCAAATCCCAGTAAAAACACGAACAGAAGTGACATAGGTAAAATCACCCGACTGGAAAAATTATGATAACGACGATTATAAAACTCCGCACTTTCTAAAAATTCTGGTTTCATCTTCTCCTCTTTCTAGCTATTGACCAAATGGGCATAAAAGCCATCCTGTGCAAGCAAGTCTGCAGGGGTACCTTCTTCGACAATTTTGCCCTGATTCAAAACAACAACCTTTTCTGTCCGCTCAGCAATGGTCAAACGGTGAGCAATGAAAATCAAGGTCTTGTCTAAAACCATGAGATTATCCACAATCCGCTTTTCCGTCAAGATATCCAGACTGCTAGTCGCCTCGTCCAAGATTAAGACAGGGGCATCCGTCAAAAGAGCACGCGCCAGAGCGATTCGTTGTCGTTGCCCACCAGAAATTCCAGCCCCATCCGAAGTTAATTCTGTCTGATAATTCAGTGGCATGCGCTCGATATCCTCCCGAATCTCTGCCAACTCAACTGCCCGTAAGATGTCTTCCTGAGTCGTCCCCTCCTTGGCTCCAAGGAGAAGATTCTCCAAAATCGTTCCGTTAAAGACATAGGGCTGTTGAGGTAGATAGTTGATATACTGGCGCAAGGCTTTTTTGTCAATCTGATTGAGATTGACACCACCCAGACTAATCTCTCCCTGACTTGGATCGTAGAAGTTAACCATCATCTTGGCCAAGGTGGTCTTTCCTGACCCTGAAATCCCCACAAAAGCCATCTTAGACCCTTGTGGAATGGTCAAATTGATATCCGACAAGACGTCACGACCATAGCCATACTTATAGTGAACCTGCTTGAAGGTCATCTCTCCCTTCATCATACTTAGATCTTCTACCGTTTTCTTCTCCTCAAACTCCGAAGCTACTAGATACACTTCGTTTAAACGATTATTGGCAACCTGCGCTGTCTGAAGTTTGGTTTGTAGGTTGATGATATTTTCCAAAGGATTGGTAAAGTAAACAAGCAAAGTATTATAGGTAATCAGCTGGCCCAAACTCATTTTCCCATCCATGACAAGAACTGCTCCCATCCAGAGAACACCAACATTGAGCAGGAGCTGGGCAACTTTTTTCAGAGCCTTTTGCTGGCTTTCTGCCCGACTATAGGTAAAAGATTTTTTCAGATAAGTTACAAATTCCTTGTCAATCTTTTGATAGCGTGAACTCTCACTGGTCAAAGACTTAATGGTCTCAATACCGTTGATGTCCTCGATGATAGAGGAAGACAGAACCGCATTGGCTTCCATGGTATCACGATTCATCTTTTCAAACGGCTTCATAAAGGCAAAGATAATCACTGTATAGATGGGAAGCGCAAGTAGACTAATGAAGAAGAGCGTCATATTTTGTGAAAACAAGACAAGCGAGATAATCAAAATCGTCGACACATCTAGGAAAATCGACAGAATGGTCGACGCCAACGCATCGATGATACTGTTAGCATCCGTAAAACGAGATACAATCTCTCCTGTCCTGCGTGTTGCAAAAAAGGACATCGGCAGGTGAAAAACATGCTTGATGTAGGACAAAATCACATCAATTGACAGGCGTTGCCCCAGAACAAGTAAGAGGTATTCCTGCGCATAGGACAAAATCTGCTGGAGGATATAGACGATGACTAGTCCCATTGAGATAATACCCAGTGTCGAGCGCATCTGGTCTGGGACGTAACTATCAATGATGGACTGAAGGTAGTAGGAACCCACAATATTGATTAAGGTTACCAAGAGTGTCGCTAGGACGATATTGGTAATTAAGCCACGCTGTTTGAGCAAGATTGGCAAGAAAGATAGGAGCCCCTGTTTTTTCTCCTTATGGGGTTTATAGTCTGGAGACGGAGCCATAAAGAGACTGACTCCTGTCCATTCTTGCGCAAATCGCTCACGGGAAATCTTGGTCAGCTTAACACTGGGATCTGGATCAGCGATATGGATTGCCTTCTTATCCTGACCTGTCACCACATAATAGTGGAGCAATTTCCCTTCCTTGAGAACATGAGCCACAAACGGAAAGGTCAAATCTGGCAGGTCAAAGAGCGTCATATCCGCCTTGATAGCCCGCGTTTCAAAACCAATTTCCTCTGCCACCTTTACAAGACCCAAAGCCGTCGTCCCATCCATGGTCGTCTTGGCTAACTCTCGTAGATAAGCCAAGGAGTAATAACTACCGTAGTAACCAAAGACCATAGCCAAGGAAGCCACGCCACAATCCATCTGATCCACCTGGGGACGATAGTGCCTTTTCCCAAATTTCATATCCTTCTCCTTTTTCTAATAATCTCTTAGAAACTTTGTAAGATTATTTTAACCAAATAAGGATAAAAACAGGAAAATATTCCTAAATAAACCATTTTTGCACCTAAAACGCACTTTCAAAAGAATAAACTATCATTTAAATGTAAAAAGCAGAACAAAAGTTCTGCCTGTTTAAAGTAACCGTTAAAAAATGAATGCCCAGAAATAAACTATTCTGAAATGATATTTCTATAAAGTAAGATAAATGTCATCAAGAATGATGAAATCGTAGGTATATCAAAATATTCAAACTACGTAGGTAGATTTATTTTGTTTATATTAGCCACGATTCTAATCATTAGATAAGCCATTGAGCTAGACAATACAATAAACTCTGGCCAAGCTTTTTGTAGTAATTGAACGACTTTCATCTCAAACTCCAATCTGATGTTCCATCAATTCCCAATCTTACTATCTGTTGTTTTGTACTTGTATCCTCCATAAAACAAACTAAGCAGAATCGGACAAGTCTCTGGATAAAACAAGGCGGAAAAACTCCGCCATTTACATGCACAAAATCCTTTCCATTCAGATTCATCATTTATAGTTTTGATTATTTTTCTTCAAATCCTTACAAAAAATACCAAAATAGCCTGCAGCAATCAAACCTATTAAACTCCATTGCCAATCAAAAGATACTAGCGAACCCGTACGAATTAGATGAAGCGTAAGATTAAGACCTATGCCTAACAAAGGTAGTATAGTGGCTAGCTTAGGTAACAATGTATTGAGATTTAGGTTACGATTCATAGTTAATTTCCTTCTATATTTAGCTTAACGTTTACTTCCTAGATAACGCCCATACATATAAGAAGCTACTCCTAATACACCCCAAGCTATTGCTGTGGAAGTAGTGACAATGAAGCCTCCTTCAGTAAGAGCCAAATCTTCTTCTGTCATGATATCAAATTTTTCATCCATTTCTTTCATTTTTCTCTCTCCTTTTTAAATAATGCTGGCTAATCCAATAGCTACTCCAATCAAAAGCCCTACTATTCCTAAATTAGTTCTTATTTCATTAATAGTAACTAAAATAGCAGTTGCCATACACTAAAAATAGTTCTCTTTAAACCTTGTCTTTAGCTGAATCCAAGTAACTCATCATCAAAATAAGCATCGGAACAACTAATTCTGTTTGGAAATATTTTTCAACATTAAAGGTGATTACATTTAAATCTCCCAATATGCAAAGCACTCCAAAAATAATTAGAACTGCTCCCATTACATTTTTTAGATTTTTCATACAAGTCTACTTTTATCCAAATTTACGTTTTAAATCTTGACCAATTAATCGACCACCAAGGAAAATTGCTACTCCTCCAGCAATCGTGGCTATGGTAATTAAGCCACCTTCTGTATTCATCAATTCTTCTTCTGTCAATTCTGTCCATTTATTTAAATTCATTTTTTCTCTCCTTATTATTACATAAAATAGCCCCAAGCAATACCACCAATTAGTAAGACACCTCCTACAACTACAGCGGTAACCGACCCCCCATTCACATCCGTCAACTCTTCTTCCGTAAGAGCTACAAAGTTCTGTTCCATGTTGTCAAAGTTTGTCATTTGTTTTCTCCTTTATTTTTAGTTTACGGTTTCTAGGCTTTAAACCATTTTAAAAACCAGATTGGGTAAATTACTGAAATCATTTTCTTCTCTCCTTCCTTTTCTTCTCACTTATCTATTCGAGAAGTAATTTAAAATGAACAGGTAAATTTCATTTATTTTAAATACCATTTGATCAACCATGGCAATAAGATTGGTAAATACATCGCGTAATCTCCTTCCCTTTTTCCTTACCTATCTATTCGAAAAACAATTCGAAAATGAACAATTCATTCATTTTTATTTTAAAAACCACTTAATGAACCACGGATAAAAACCGGTCACATACATAAACATTCCTCCTTTTTCTTTCTCATCTCTTTATTCGCAATTTCTACTAAAAATTTCTCTTTTTTCTGCAAATAAAAAAACAACATGACTTGCATGTTGCTTTTGGCTATTTTTTATCTTTAATAATCGCTACTACATCCGCTACACTTTGAAGTTGATCGATTTCCTCATCAGTGATTTCGATACCAAATTCATCTTCTAGTGTCAAGACAAACTCCATCAAGTCCACTGAGTCCGCATCTAGATCGTCTTTCAAACTCAAGGCCTCTGTTACGGCAAAGTCTTCTCCCTGTCGCTCTTGGATAATGGTTACAATACGGTCAAAAATTTCTTTTTCTGTCATCTTTTTTATTCTCCTGAAAATTCACGCGCAGTTTGAGCAACTACGTCTGTTTCTAGCATGGTACGAATCTGACGAATCGTACTGTACACAGCCTTGGCATCACTTGAGCCATGAGTTTTTACAACTGGCGCCTTGACGCCAAACAAGACTGCTCCTCCAACATCTGAATAGTTAAGCTGTGTCTTCAACCCCTTAAGACTATCCTTAAGAAGTAGAGCACCTAGCTTCGCTCGAAGGCCACCACCCGTAATAGCATTTTTAAGTAAGCCCATGATTCCCAAAGCTGTACCTTCGATGGATTTGAGAACAGCGTTTCCCGTGAAACCATCTGTTACGACAACATCCGCAACGCCATTCATCAGATCACGCGCTTCCACGTTTCCGACAAAGTTCAAACTTTCATCAGCTACTAACAAGTCGTATGTTTCCTTACGAAGCGGATCTCCCTTGCTGCTTTCTGTTCCATTGTTGAGCAAACCAACACGTGGTTTCGAAATCCCACGAACATTTTTCGCATAGAAGGAACCTAGGACAGCGTATTGGTGCAGATGATGGGCTGTATTTTCTGCATTGGCCCCAAGGTCTAGCATGTCAAACCCTTTTCCATCGATGGTCGGCAAGGTCGACATGAGTCCTGGACGATCGATATTTTTGATACGACCCACAATAAAGAATCCTGCAGCCAACAAGGCACCTGTGTTCCCAGCTGAGAGGACAGCGTCTGCTTCTCCCTCTTTGACAGCCTTGGCCGCTAATACCATGCTGGCATTTTTCTTCTTACGGATAGCTTTTGTCGGCTCATCGTCTGAGTTAATTTTCTCATCCGTATGGATAATGCTGACGCGCTCTGTCGCCGTTAGATATTGCTTGATCTTGCTTTCATCTCCGTAGAGTTGAATCTCAATATCTGAAAAGTCAGCAAGGGCTTGATTGACACCCTCAACGATGGCTTGAGGTGCGTAATCGCCCCCCATAGCATCTACTGCGATTTTTTTCATTTGTCTTCCTCTTTTAGTAATTGTCCCCAGTCTGCTAGGGAATCAATGAATTTCTTTGATTTTAGGTGAATCCCAACATACTCTTCGTAGAGTTGATCCATAAACTTGCGCAAGTCTTGCTTGATTTCTTCCTTAAGCGAAATGGTCTCCAAGGTTTCAAAATCAATGGCTTGAAATTGATTGAGCAGATAAGGGATATTAGGATTGAGATGGCAACGTCTCTCATCCTCATGATAATGCTCTGGGCAGAGGCAGGCTCCATATTTAAAAGAAAAGTCAAAAGCCTGACCGACCCGATGGCAAAAGACACACTCATTAAAATTAAGGCTGATTCCAAATCGAGTCAAGATTTGAATTTCAAAAATATTGGTTAAAACCTGATAATCTATCCCTGCTTCCATCAACTCCAGAGTCTTCCTCAAGAAAGCAAACAAGGGAGCATCCTGCTGATTATCCTGCAAACTAGCATCTGCAAGAGCAGCCACATAGGTAGCATAGGCCATAACAAAGAGATCACTATTAATCTTTGGAAAGGTCATCACCTCATGGTAGTCCTCGATGTAGCTAAGCCCATCATCATTGATGCGCAAGAGAAATCGTGCCAACACCAAGGGCTGAATAACCGGAGCTAGTTTGGACTGGCCAGCGTGTTTAACGAAGAACATGCGCTTGCCCGCCTGCTCGGTAAAAATTTTGACTAGCTTGTCATCCTCACGAAAGTTTCGATTGTAGAGCACCAAGCCTTGACTCGTGATAGACTGAATCATGCTTCTCTCATGTACTCCTCAAGTCGTTTCATGGCCTCTCTGATCGTTTCCATGCTGGCTGCATAAGACAGACGCACATAGCCTTCTCCGTAACGTCCAAAGGCTGCACCAGGGATAAAGGCAACGGCCTTCTTATAGGCAAAATCCTTCAGAAAAGCAAAGGAATCTTGATTGTAGCCCGCTGGAATCTTAGCAAAGATATAGAAGGCACCGTCCGGTTTGATAATATCAAAACCAAGAGCAGTCATCTTTTCGATGATATAATCTCGACGCTGGATGTATTCCTTTTTCATAGGTTCCGCATCGTTTTTACCAGCGGTCAAGGCTTCTACTGCAGCATGTTGGGCCATGGTATTTGCAGCAGTAACCAAATATTGGTGACTCTTGATTAACTGAGCTGTGAAAGCTGCAGGAGCAAAGATAAAGCCTAAACGCCAACCAGTCATGGCATGGGACTTAGATAAGCCATTGATGATAATAGCTTGATCTCTCAGCATAGTTCCCAGAGATACATGGGCTTCGCCTGTATAGGTTAATTCTGAGTAAACCTCATCACAGACAACAAAAATCTCATACTTGCCTAAAACGTCTGCCAAGGCTTCCAACTGCTCCCGACTATAGGTAATTCCTGTCGGATTAGCTGGATAATTAAGAATAACTGCTTTGAGCTTATCCCCTTGTTCCAAAATGGCCTTTTCCAACATCTCAGGAGTCAAGACAAAACCATTTTCAGTTGTATCAATCTCGACAATCTCTGCCCCAACTAGATTGACAATCGGCTCATATCCTGGATAGGCAGGAGCTGGCAAGAGCACCTTGTCCCCCTCTTCCAAAATAGCCGTCAAAGTAGCAGATAAAGCCTCTGTCGCCCCAATTGTAACCAAAATTTCATTTTCAGGATTATAATCTAGCTGGTATTTTTCTTTTACAAAGTCGCTAGCAGACTGGCGCAAGGTCAGTAAACCGCTCATCCCTGTATAGTAGGACTGGTTCTGGTCAATGGCTCGCTTGGCTGCCTCCTTGACATGATCTGGCGTTGTAAAATCAGGTTCCCCCAAGGTCAAACGCAAGACCCCAGGAATCTCCGAAATAGCCTGGTCAAACTGGCGAATCAAGGAAACTTGAATCTTGTCTAACTGTTTATTAAAGCTCTTGGTTAAGTCCATAGATATCCCCCTTGCTTACAGAACATAGTACTATTATACTACAAAAGCTCCCTGACCGCAAAATCCATCTGAAACCCACATTTTTCACTTTCTGTTTTACTTTTCTTCTCGACAGGACTATAATAATAAGTGCTTATTTTCGGAGGTTTATATGTCATTTTTATCAAAAAATGGAGCAGGAATCTTGGCCTGCCTTCTCATTTCTATCGTATCTTGGTGCCTGGGAGGATTTTTCCCCGTCGTGGGTGCACCTGTCTTTGCAATTTTTGCTGGAATGCTCCTCCACCCCTGGCTCTCACCCTACAAACAACTAGACGCAGGTTTGGCCTTTAGTTCCAAGAAATTGCTCCAGTATGCCGTTATCTTACTCGGTTTTGGTCTCAATATCTCGCAAGTCTTTGCAGTTGGACAAACTTCACTCCCCGTCATCCTTTCCACCATTTCGATTTCCTTAATCGTTGCCTACCTCTTCCAGCGTTTCTTTGCGCTAGACACGAAACTGGCTACCTTGATTGGAGTGGGTTCTTCTATCTGTGGTGGTTCTGCCATTGCTGCAACAGCACCCGTTATCCATGCCAAGGAAAAAGAAGTCGCCCAAGCCATCTCCGTTATCTTTTTCTTCAATGTCTTAGCAGCACTTATCTTTCCAACGCTAGGAACCTGGCTTCACCTATCCAATGAAGGTTTTGCCCTCTTTGCAGGAACTGCAGTCAACGATACTTCTTCTGTAACGGCTACCGCCAGTGCCTGGGACAGTCTTTACCAAACCAATACCCTTGAGTCTGCAACCATTGTTAAACTCACACGAACTCTGGCTATTATCCCCATCACGCTCTTTCTCTCCTACTGGCAAAGTCGCCAACAAAAAAATAGCCAGGGTTTCCAACTAAAAAAAGTCTTCCCACTTTTTATCCTTTATTTCATCCTAGCCTCTCTCTTAACGACTCTTCTCACCTCTCTCGGCGTGTCTAGTAGCTTCTTCACCCCTCTCAAACAACTCTCCAAATTCCTTATCATCATGGCCATGAGTGCCATCGGTCTCAAAACCAATCTAGTAGCCATGGTCAAATCCAGCGGTAAATCCATTCTTCTTGGAGCCCTTTGCTGGATTGCCATCATCCTTACCAGTCTTGGCATGCAAGCATTGATTGGTACTTTATAATACAAAAAGGTAGCCAGTAGGCTACCTTTTTATTGCTCAAGAATTAAGCGAGTATGTTCTCTCTTAATACAGCGATTCATCACGATGTCATCGCATCCTCCAGCACGTAAGATTTCTTCCGCTTCTAGATTTTCAAGTCCTAATTGCGCCCAAAAAATCTTAGCATCAGCCTTGAGAAAATCACGCGCCACATCTGGTAAAAACTCGCTCCGTCGGTATACATTGACAATGTCCACAGGAAAAGGAATCTCAGCTAGACTCGCATAAGCCTTCTCTCCCAAAATTTCCCCACCTGCAGCCTTGGGATTGACTGGAATGATTTTATAGCCCCGAGCCTGCATTTCCTTAGTCACTCGATTGCTAGTTGTTTCTTCACGATCGGACAAGCCTACTACCGCTAACGTTTTACTGGTTGCAAGATACTGACGTACCACACCATCACTTGGATTGATAAATTCTTGACTCATAGAAATCCTCCTTTTTTCTCAGTATAGCATATTTTGAAAAGGCTTGCAGATTTTGACTATAAAAATCTCCTAGCAAGAAAAGAAACCTGCTAGGAGTTCTGTCTACTTCAAGTGAAAGATTAAATCTTTTTCTCAATACAAAATAGAGGAGAAAGAGGACGTTTTTCGTGGATACGGATAATAGCATCGCCTAGAAGATGAGCAATCGAAATTTGTTCAATCTTATCAATCAAACGCTCTTCTGGTAGGTAGATGGTATCCAAAACAACCAATTTCTTAATAGCTGATTTTTGGATATTGTCCATAGCTGGCCCTGAAAGAACTGGGTGCGTACAGCTTGCATAAACTTCAACAGCACCTGCTTCAGCAAGAGCATCCGCCGCATGACAAATAGTTCCAGCTGTATCGATCATATCGTCAATCAAGATACAAGTCTTACCTTCTACCTTACCAATGATGTTCATCACTTCACTGGTATTCATCTTGTCTACACTACGGCGTTTGTCAATAATCGCAATCGGAGTTTTCAAAAACTCTGCCAATTTACGAGCACGAGTCACCCCACCATGGTCTGGGCTGACAACCACGTAGTCAGAGCCAACCATGCCACGACGTTCAAAGTAGTCCGCAATCAATGGAGCACCCATCAAGTGATCTACAGGAATATCAAAGAATCCCTGAATCTGTGCAGCGTGCAAATCAATCGTCAACAAACGATCCACTCCAGCAACTTCTAGCATGTTTGCAACGAGTTTTGCTGTGATTGGCTCACGCGCGCGCGCTTTTCTATCCTGACGTGCATAGCCATAGTAAGGCATAACAACATTGACAGATTCTGCACTAGCACGCTTCAATGCGTCCACCATAATCAAAATTTCAAGTAAATTATCATTTACAGGTGAACTAGTTGATTGTAGGATAAAGACGTGTTTTCCACGGATTGATTCTTCAATGTTGACCTGAATCTCCCCATCTGAAAATTGGCGAACAGTCGATTTCCCCAACTCTATCCCAATCTCTTGCGCCACACGCTCTGCCAATTCTCTATTAGAAGAAAGGGCAAACAGCTTTAAATCAGAAAAAGACATGATTTCCTCCGGTATTTATGTATCACTTGTTTTTACACAACATTTTCCATCTACCATTGTAGCGCTTTTTCCTTTATTTTTCAATCAAAAATAAAACAAGAGTAAACATTTATACCCTTGTTTTATGCTATTTTATATTAGCTATATTAAAACTAAAAATTCTACATTTTAACAATCGATTTTATGCTAGGGTGAGATTTTTTCGAGACAAAGTTAGTATACTTCTCTCATACTTCCTGTATCCACATCATAGACAGCACCTGAAATAACCACATCATCAGGAATCAGTGGAGACTCTCTAAGCAATTGCATATCCTCTCTCACACTCTCTTCAACATCCTGGAATGGTAAAAAATCTTGATTAGATACATCAACTCCGAGCTCGTGTTTCAAATATTCATGAAAACTTTCATTTTGAAAGGTTTGAGCTCCACAGTCTGTATGGTGAAGCACCACGATTTCTCTTGTCCCCATTTGTTGCTGGGAAATCACCAGTGAACGAATCATGTCCTCAGTTACTCGACCACCCGCATTCCGCAAGATATGAGCATCCCCAAGGGCCAAACCTAGAGCTTGCGCAACGTGTAGACGTGAGTCCATACAGGTCACGATAGCTACTCTGGTTTTGGGTTTAAGTGGCAGATTTAACTGCCCATGTAGGGCAACATAAGCCTGATTGGCTTGCATAAACTGTTCAAAATACGACACGATTCCCTCCTCAAAAATTTGATAATCAAATATTTCTCCTATCTTATCATTTTTAAGAGGATTTGTCACGGATTATGCAAAGACCTTTTTCAAAACTTCCTGAATAGTCGTCACACCAATGACTTCAATTTCCTTGGGTGGAGTGATTCCTGTCAAGGAATTCTTGGGTACATAAATCTTGGTAAAGCCCAATTTTTCCGCTTCATTGATGCGTTGTTCGATGCGATTCACGCGCCGAATTTCTCCGGTCAAGCCCAGTTCACCCACAAAACATTCCTGAGGATTGGTAGGCTTGTCCTTGTAACTAGAGGCAATAGCCACTGCAACAGCCAAGTCAATGGCAGGCTCATCCAATTTTACACCACCAGCAGATTTGAGATAGGCATCCTGGTTTTGCAAGAGAAGCCCTGCTCGTTTTTCCAAAACAGCCATAATCAGACTTGCACGATTGAAATCAAGTCCAGTCGTCGTACGTTTAGCATTTCCAAACATGGTTGGTGTTACCAAAGCCTGAACCTCCGCCAAAATCGGACGGGTCCCTTCCATGGTCACAACGATTGACGAGCCAGTAGCCCCATCCAAACGCTCCTCTAGGAAAACTTGACTCGGATTGAGCACCTCAACCAATCCACCCGACTGCATCTCAAAGATGCCAATCTCATTAGTGGAACCAAAACGGTTTTTGACTGCTCTCAAGATACGAAAGGTATGGTGACGTTCCCCTTCAAAGTAAAGCACTGTATCTACCATATGCTCCAACATACGCGGACCCGCCAAGGTCCCTTCCTTGGTCACATGCCCTACGATAAAGATGGCAATGTTATTGGTCTTAGCCAGCTGCATAAGCTCAGCGGTCACCTCACGCACCTGAGACACAGACCCCTGCACCCCTGAAATCTCAGGAGACATAATCGTCTGGATAGAGTCGATGATGAGAAAATCTGGTTGGATGCGCTCCACCTCAGATCGAACACTCTGCATATTGGTCTCTGCATAGAGATAAAACTCACTATCAATATCACCCAAGCGCTCTGCCCGTAACTTAATCTGCTGGGCAGACTCCTCCCCACTGACATAGAGAACCGTACCCACTTGTGACAGCTGCGTTGAAACTTGTAGGAGAAGGGTTGATTTCCCGATTCCTGGATCCCCACCGATAAGAACGAGACTCCCCGGTACCACTCCGCCTCCAAGCACACGGTTGAATTCCTCCATATCCGTCTTGGTTCGATTGACATTGATGGAAGTCACCTCAGCCAGTTTCATAGGCTTGGTTTTTTCACCTGTCAAGGACACTCGTGCATTCTTGACCTCGGCAACCTCAACCTCTTCTACAAAAGAAGACCAAGACCCACAGTTAGGACAACGCCCTAGATACTTAGGTGAATTATATTCACAATTTTGACAAATAAAAGTTGATTTTTTTTTAGCTATGATGATTCTCCTTCTACTGCAACTCCTATAGAGCGCCACTTATACAATGTATTTTGAAATTTCTTCTGGTTGACAACTCCGACAGCAGACAAATCGACAGAAACCTGATAATTCTCCTTGACAGCTGCCAAAACGGAAGCCTTAACACAGCCATTGCCATCTACCCCTATAAACTCTATGCTTTTAGCACCGTTTCCCTCTAAAAAATCTTTTAAATCTGGATTAGTAAAGCAAGAAGCCCGACGCTTCTCAAAGATACGAGAAGATACAAGGAGCAAGCCGGTCGCAAATTTCTTCTTTCTATCTTTTCTCTCCCAGAAAAAACGATTGAGAATATAGATAACTCGGTCACTGGGATAAGCAGCAATTTTGTCATTTACAGCTGCAGTCAGTTCTTCATGATATGCTTTTCCTACAGCAACATAATCTGACTGCATGTCTACAACTAATAAATAGTCTGCCATTTTATTCCTCTATTTCCCTGTTGACCCAAATCCACCCATCCGCACGCCGTCTGCCTCATCTCCGTCTGCGATCAAAAATGGAGCAAAGACAGCCTGAACCACACGTTCCCCAACTTCAAGAACTACTTCCTGGTCCGTAATATTTTTCATCTGCGCAAAGATATGTCCCTCATTCCCGGGATTGCCATAATAATCCCCATCAATAACCCCAACTGAGTTAATTAAAACCAAGCCCTTTTTACGAGGGTTTGAAGAGCGATCATAAAGGTAGAGGACCTCAGTTGGTTGCATATAAGCCTTAACCCCTGTCGGAACTAAGACAATCTCTCCTGGCGCGATCACCGTACGCACGGCAACCTTTAAGTCATAGCCAGCTGCATGAGCTGTCTCACGCTTGGGCAATAAATTTTCATCTGTAAAACTCGAAACCAATTCAAAACCACGAATTTTCATATTTTTCTCTTTTCTATTATCATTTATTCTAGGCTATTTTATCTTATTTATTCGAAAAAAGCACGAAAAAAGAGCACACAATTCAAATCGCTTAGGGCTGCTGGATTCCTCCCCTGACCCGCTTCACGCAGAACTGTTGCTCCACTATTTATTATATCACATTCCTATTCATTTTAAAAGAAAAATTATTTTTTCCGTCTATTTCTAAAAAAGTCTTGCATAATAGTTGCGCATTCATCTTCCAAAATTCCCGTTTCAACCTCTACACGATGGTTGAGACGCTCATCTGTCAAGATATCATACAAACTCCCAGCGGCGCCAAATTTCTGGTTTTTAGCCCCATAGACCACGTTTGGAATACGGGCGAGTCCAATCGCCCCACTACACATGACACAAGGCTCAATGGTCACAAAAAGCGTGCAATCCAGCAAGCGCCAGCTCTCCTCACTCAGGTTCGCATTCTCTATGGCCATGATTTCCGCATGCATGACCGCCCGTTGCAACTCCTCGCGCGCATTATGCCCCCTACCAATGATTTCTCCATCCTTGACAATCACACAACCAATTGGAATTTCATCGTGTTCTAAGGCAATCTCAGCTTCTCTCAAAGCCTCCCTCATAAAGACTTCTTTTTCTTCAAGCGTATAATCCATCTCTTTTCCCTTTTCCTACTTGTCGATTTTATTATTATATCATGATTCTCAACACAAAAAAAGCCACCGAATGCGGTGACTTAATAGGGAGATTATTATGAAAAAGAAAAGTTTAGGATATTTGTTACAACAAGTTAGGAGGTCTTCTTGTAACTGTCTATAGTATACCCAACCTGTCTTAAACTAATCTTAAAAATCTCCTATGACCAAACACTTTCTAAAATATTAGTTTGTTCACGACCAGGTCCTACTGAGAAAGTTGAGATACGAACACCAACCAACTCGCTTACACGACGAACATAGTTGCGTGCATTCTCAGGAAGGTCTTCCAAATTACGGACTCCAGTGATGTCTTCTGACCAACCTGGCAATTCCTCGTAGATTGGCTTACAACGTTTCAACTGCTCAAGACTAGCAGGATAGTAATCAATACGTTGACCATCAAGAACATAGGCGACACAGATTTTCACAGTATCCAAACCACTCAAAACATCTATAGAGTTCAATGAAAGATTGGTAATCCCAGATACACGGCGGCTGTGACGCATCACAACTGAGTCAAACCAACCCACACGACGTGGACGACCAGTTGTTGTACCATATTCATGACCTACTTCACGGATGCGATCTCCCACTTCATCAAATAATTCAGTTGGGAACGGTCCATCTCCTACACGACTTGTGTAGGCTTTACAGACACCTACAACCTTGTCAATCTTACTTGGACCAACACCAGACCCAATCGTCACACCACCAGCGACAGGGTTTGAAGAAGTAACAAATGGATAAGTCCCTTGATCAATGTCCAACATGACACCTTGCGCACCTTCAAACAGTACACGTTTGCCATTATCAAGCGCATCGTTCAAGATAACAGATGTATCTGTCACATACTGCTTGATTTGTTGGCCATACTCGTAGTACTCTTCAAAAATATCATCAATTGAAATAGGAGTGCTATCATATAATTTTTCAAACAGACGATTCTTCTCCGTAAGATTGCGTTCCAAACGCTCACGAAAAATTTCTTTATCCAAAAGATCTGCAATACGAATTCCAACACGAGCAGCTTTATCCATATAGGCTGGACCGATTCCCTTGATTGTAGTACCAATTTTATTGTCGCCCTTAGCTTCCTCTTGCAAACGGTCTAATTCAATGTGATATGGTAAAATGACATGCGCACGATCCGAAATGCGCAAATTATCTGTTGTCACACCTTCTTCATGAAGATAAGTCAACTCTTTTACTAGAGATTTAGGGTTTACAACCATCCCATTCCCAATAACAGAGATTTTTTCAGGAAAGAAAATTCCAGATGGAATCAAGTGCAACTTAAATTTCTTACCATCAATCACAATCGTGTGACCAGCATTATCACCACCTTGATAACGAGCAATTACCTCTGCATTAGCTGAAAGAAAATCTGTAATTTTCCCTTTACCTTCATCACCCCACTGGGTACCTACAACAACAACTGAAGTCATAATAAAATTCGTCTGAGCTACTAGTAGCTCGTCCTTTCTCATATACATGGCAGGAATTTCACCTGCAATTATATCTTACAATTTATTATAAGAAAAAAACACTATTTTATCAAGAAGAAACAGTAGAAAAGATTTGGAAATTCTTTCATTTCTAAATATAAAAACCTTTGATTATAAGCTAATTCTATATTTTTTAAAATATATCTACAACAATCGTTCGTAATTATGATATAGATACTTCCTATTGGATGAGAGTTGTACCACCTTGCAGTAATTTATCTAGATATAGACGATAAGCTGTTCTAAAGTGATATAGAGAAAAGTCCCTATCACTTTTAATTTTAAATCGGATTAAGTAATATAGTAAAAAACGGAGATGAAGTGATTCCCACTCTGAACAACTCTGGCCTAAAGAGGCATATTCTTGTTCAACTAGTTTCAAAAAGACGAATGCTCGATCATAAAATTTCTGAAGCATATAAAAATTCCCTTTCTTATTAGTAACACTAGTCTAACAAAAAAAGGAACTAAAAAAGCTTCAAATTCTATAAAAGAAGAATTTAAAGCTAAACGAACTAAAAATAAAATAAAGAGGTAATTACAGATTTAAAAATTAAAATTTGAAATTTCAACAGTCCACTATATTTATAAATAAAAAAACGCTCAGTTGAACGTTTCGATTTATACTCCGCCAGTAGGACTCGAACCTACGACATCATGATTAACAGTCATGCGCTACTACCAACTGAGCTATGGCGGATAAAA
>NZ_KV818068.1:0-202 GCF_001814835.1 Streptococcus sp. HMSC072D07 | reverse complement strand
AATACTTGCCAAAAGTATTTTTTTACATTCATGATATCATAAACTTAGATTCCACTATATTGGAGGAAAGAAATGAAAAAACGTACCTTACTTTGTCTAGTTTTAGCTCTTGTAGTATTTGGAGGCTGCGCATGGATGGCACAGGAAACAAATCTATTCGGAGGAATAACTCTAAGCCCACGAGCTAAGCAGTTGGCTTATT
>NZ_KV818067.1:98606-98911 GCF_001814835.1 Streptococcus sp. HMSC072D07 | reverse complement strand
ACTTCCTTGATCTCATCCACATCTTCTAAGCCTGATAGGTCTTCATTCAAGATCTCATATTGGCCCAATTCATTGATTAGGTAGATGGTATGATCTTCGATCCCCATATCGTCCTTGTCCGGCTGGTAATCTGCCCCTGACCAGGCTGACTGGAAGAGCTCATAGACTTCGTTATTCCCGACCTGTAGATAGGCACGTCCTGTCTGGGTAATCTCGGCCGCGTCCGGTGTATGAAGCATTTCATTGGAGTCCGAACGGTCTGCCACCTTAAGGGCGATCTTGAAGCGTGAGTTAGACCAGATCTG
>NZ_KV818067.1:86661-98506 GCF_001814835.1 Streptococcus sp. HMSC072D07 | reverse complement strand
TGAGTAGCTAGGATCAAGTGGACCCCGAGGGAACGTCCGACACGCGCGATGGATACCAGCTCCTTGATAAAGTCTGGCTGGTTGACCTTGAGCTCTGCGAACTCATCTGAGATGAGAAAGAGGTGAGGGAGCGGTTCTGTCGCTTCTCCGTTTTTAAATTTCTTCTGGTATTGATTGATATGGTTGACTTCGAACTCTCCAAAGAGTCGTTCACGACGATGGATCTCCGCATTGATCGAAGCCAGAGCCCGCATAGATTGGGCACCATCCAAGTTGGTAATCGTCCCCAAGAGATGGGGAAGGTTTTTAAAGAGATTGGCCATCCCACCACCCTTATAGTCAATCAACAAGAAAGCCACATCATGAGGGTGGAAGTTAACAGCGAGGGATAGGATATAGGATTGGATGGTTTCTGACTTCCCTGAACCAGTCGTCCCTGCGATCAATCCATGAGGTCCATGGGCTTTTTCATGCAGATTGAGCTGAACCAGGTCATCCTGACCACGCAGACCAATTGGCACAGCCAAACTCTTGTAAGGTGCGTTCTTTTTCCAACGGCTCGGTACTTGCAAATCCTCAAAGGTCTCCGCCCCATACATTTCCATAAAGGTCACAGAATCTGGGATCGAACTCTTAAGATTTTGGAGGTGATTGAGCGGAGCCAAGGTACGGGCGATCCGCTCCTTGTCATAATCTGTTGGGAAATGATCCAAACGGAAGTCCGTCTCTTTCAAAACTCCTTCTTCCATGACCAGTTGGCCTGTATTACGGTCCTTGATATTGATCACTGTCTGGATGTTCTCAGACAAGGAACTCATGACATCCTCTACAAAGATGAGAGAGCAGCCTAATTCCGTTGGATCTTCGGTAAAGAACTCCATGATGATATGATCCAAAATCAGCTTCTCATCGGTCACTAAAACCACGTAATGAGGATGGAAGAGGGTGCTCTCTTTGTGGGATGCTTCTTCCTTTTGACTACGGCGTAGTTTCAAGATTTGGTTCAAACTATTCAGAACTTGGTCCCGTGTTCGTTGATTGTAGACAAAACCGCGAACATTGAGTTCTTGCAGTTTGGCATGAGGAAGCCAACGCATCCAAGACCATTGTTCTTTTTCCTCTTCAGGCAAGATCGTAATAAACTGCACATCATGATAAGAATGAAAAGTAGCTAACTGCATCACCAAAAGCTGCAGTTGTTCTAGGACGAGATTTCTAGGTCCAATATAACCAACCGGTCCATGGCTAAGATTTGCCGGAATCGGCATATCTGGAATTTTTTTGTGACGACTATAGAGAGCGTAGCCTTCTTCTTCCAGAGCATCCTTCTTGCCACTGCGCTCTTGTTGACCATATTTCAAGTCATAGCTAGTCGGCATTTTCCCGAGTCCTAAACGATAGTATAAAAAGTCAAAGTGCAAGGGAGTTTTTTCGTAAATCCGGTGATTGTAACTCTCAACCAAGTCCGTCAACTCTAAAATAGTTGGAAAATGATAGTGCATCCCTTCTTTTTGTTCCCGCTCCAGACGAGTCAATTCCTTGACCTTATCTTTCAGGTAAAGACGATAGAGATCGATCCGTTCCTTTTTATCAGCCTTGTACTTTTTACGATTTTTGATAAAACCACGGATAGAAAAAATCATTGTGGTTATGGACATCCCTACTGTCGCAAGGATATAGATCCCTCGAGGTTGAATTAAGGTGATTAAGACGGTTACTCCGACCATCATCAGAGGAGGAACGATCAGCTTTAACAGTTCATCGCTCGGTTTAACCGGTTCCTGGCCTGGGGGATTGATCAAGATTTTATCTTCGCTGCCACGATAGATGATCCGTGGAGAACGATGATAATCTGGATAATCTTCATAAAAACCATATCGAGATGGTTCTCTCAGAGTCAGTTGTGGCCCAACTTGGGCAGGACCCTGGACCCATACTTCATCAGGATAGAACTTGATCGTCACCGCCCCTAGACTCAACTCATCTCCAAAACCAATCAATTGCTGGTCCATTTGTTCCAGATGATTGTTTCGATAAAATGCGCCTTTTAGTCGAGTTAGCTTCCATTGATTTTGGGATTTTTGGAGTAAGAGTTCAACATCTCCATCTAGTGTGATCAATGCACCTCTTTGAGAGCCAATCTGAAACTCTGATAAATCCAAAAGGTCATAAACCCTTGGCTCCCCTTCTCGGAGATAAAAGACGACCTCACCCAAACGCAGACCATCTTTCAAGAGTCCTGCTTCATCGTCGTACTGATAAAAGACCTCGTCACCATCGACCTTGAGCTGAATCGGTCTTTCCTGTTGAGAAAGGTAGACTTGGGCCTTTTCAGTCGCCCCGATCAAGACCGTCTTATCTGCACTCAGTTCTACTTCATAACGTAGACCTTGGCTGTAGAAAATGATTTGTTTTTTCATAATTTCTCTCCTTGGTCTACTTTAATTGCTAGAGGAGCTACTTGGAACAGGTTTCTTCTCAGATGACGGTTTGCTTTCAGAAGCCTTGTCTTGAGGGTTAGGAGTTGTAGAAGCATTGGAGCTTGATTCACTCGTTAGTAGCTCACTTCGACTATCCCAGTATTTCTTATACTCGCTTTCCAAAGTATTCAACTTACTTTCACGGTCTTTCCCTGACAAGTTACCATCTTCTCGAACCTGCTTGATTTCCTGAGTCAAAGCATAGAGAATCAAGTCACTGTCGTTAATCCGTTTCGCAATATCAAGAGCCTCTTCAAAGCGATTGCGCCCAACCTGGATCCAGTAAGTCAAATAAAGCTCATCTGACTTGAGTGTTACGTTGTTCAAGATGACTTTCTTTTGTTCAGAAGAAAATTCCAATCCCTGAATATAAGAGTAAGCCAACTCATACTTTTGCGTATTCGGCAAGCTAGCTGGATCAATTCTCTCTAATTCTGTAATAACACCACTATAATCCACTTTAATAAAGGCAGTATCTGCCTGCAACATCTTTTCTTTGAAAGGATTTTGCACAAAAATCAGATAGATAAGTGGAACGATTAGCAAGACAACGCTGGCTGTTAACCAAATCGTTGCCAGTTTAAAGACACGATGGCGTCTACTTGGAACCAAGACCAAATCTGCCCGTTCTTTCGCAGCCTTCTCCGTGTAGTACTTCTCCAAAACAGCTACTGCAGCCTCTATATCACCTGCCTGACATAGATCATTTAAGAAGTCTGGCAAGGTCTCTAATTCCAAGGAACCATTATAAAGATCCATGAAATCCAAATCGCTAAATAGTGTTACTGTAAAACATTTAGCCTGGCGTAAGAAATCTTCTGAGGATATGGATTGAGGAACCATCAGACCAGGAATTCCACGATAAGCAATCTTAGCCTGAGCATCCTTGGTAATAAAGAGATTTACTGGGTGCAAAAGGAAAGTCACAGGTAACTCCAAAGCGCCCTCTAGACGAAAAACGTTTAGGGCCAAACGGATTCTTTCCGAAATGGTACGTTCCTTTATTTCCTCATAAGTCAGTCCATGAGCTTCGACTTGATAGGAGAAGGTGACACTATCCTCATCAGATACCATCGATTGCTCCAAAAAGAATGGATGATGCAAATCTAATAGTAAGAGTTCCCGTAAATCTTGACTCGCAACATCTGAACGTTTGAGTGTTAATTCCCAGTTTGTTTCATTTTTTTCATAGACAAACAACTGTCCACCAAATTCAAATTTTTCTTCAGCCACCTATATCTCCTCAATTTCTACTAAATCTCCTGTCGTCATAGGATAATCAGACAGATGTTTCCCTTCATCAATCAACAAACCTTTATTGACAATTCTTAATTGATATTTTTTTCGCTTGATACCTGGATTAAAAATCGTATCCACTTCTCGCACCAGCCGGCGCACTTCAATTCGCCGTGGAATGCGAATATCCACATCTCTTTCTCTCAAACGTAGGGTAATATTGATATGTTGCTCCACCTTTTACACGCCTCCTATGTCTGGTTTATCCTTTTCTAAGTTAGTTAGACAGACTAGTTAAAAAATTAGTCCATCCCTTCTACCATCACACGATAACTCATTACTGCCGTTGCTCCAAAAAGCAAGAAAATCAACACCACATAGAATATCTCTGGAAGAAAGTCATTCAGACCACCTTTTTCTACATGGCCTATATTTGTTTGAAATTTAATTGTTTTTTGAGCATTGGGCTGAAACAACTGTTCTTCAGAAGATTTTTTCACTGGTCTCTGTATAGCAGAAAACAGTTGGCCCCTTTCTGTGATCAACTGTTCCTCTTGATGCTGTTGCATGTCCTGCAACCTCTTTTGAGTTGCTTCATTAAAAAGCTCCTTGGTTTGTTCAGACTGTAGACCAAATTTCAATCCCTCTTTCTTTTCAAGTCGGGAATCATCAATCTGCAGACTGTTATCCTTCAAATCATCTGCAGCAGCCCCAGAGACTGCTGCACATGTTACTAAGGTAAGAAGGAAAAGAATGATTTTCTTCATATTTCTATTTTCTATTCTTTCTCAACTTGGCTTGCTTGAAACCACAAACTACTTTCTCTGATAAAAACATTTATAACAAGTAAAACAGCTATGACAACTATCGTTGCAACAAAAGCGATAATTGCTGCTGGATGTCCATCAAAGTATCCTGAGAGCAAACCTTCTAATATCGATAACGCATTGAGATTTTTGATAAATGCTGGGAAACCAGTTAGACTTGCTGTTGTCCCAATAGCATTTGATAGGTAGACAAAGCTAATCATCATAAAGAAGGAGAGTCCCATACCAATCACTCGGAAATGTTTAAGCAATAGATATTGACCTTGAATCAGTACAAATGCGGCTAAAACAATTAATAGAACCCAAGATGGTTGATATTCACGGCCAACCTGTAGCTGAACACTTGATACAACACCAACTACCAATCCGACAACGAGACTTAAAGCAGATAGGATGGTTACCGTCATCAAGTCTGTATCATGTAACTTATCAAGTTTGAACTTATCTTTGACTTTGCGAATAACGTTTTGAGTTGCAAACAGATAGGCTGTAAAGAGGCTAACAATCTCCAATAGTAAAATCCATGTAAATGGACGGTAAACATTGACAGTCGCTTTCACTGAAGTAGCATTTTGGGTAACAGGATTGGATAAGAAGTTCAACAATACTTCGTTTGGTACCCCATTTTGATAGGCATTATTCAGAACCTTCACAAAGGATTCTACAAAGTTTCCATTGTTAGTCAATTCTTCGTTAAACTGCGTCATCAAGGAGTCAGCATCTTGTGACAACTTTTCAGTACTTGTTTGAGCATTTGACAATTCACGATTAAACTTACCTAAAGTCTCATTAACAGACTCAGCCGCCTTGACATTGCTTTGAGAAGACTCCTTCACACCCTTAGTTTCTGATAAGAGAGTTGCATAATCCGAATTTAGGGTGGCCAATTGTTTATCAGTATCTTTAAAGGCTTCATTTCCTCCGTCTTGTTCTTTTTCTAAATCCTTTAGTTTCTGTTCTAACTTCTCGTACAACTCTAACTGTTCCTTGATTTTTTTATTCAATTCTTGGTTGGTAGCCAAAACATCCTGCACATTTTGTTCTAGAACAGGCTTCAGTTTAGTCAGTGCTGACAAGGCTTTATCTACTTTCTCTTTAGCACCCTCTTTATCTGTATCGCTAGCAGGTGCAGTCAGGCTGTCTTCATACTTCTTCAGATTTGAATCAATCGCTTCAAACCAAATATCTGACAATGCTTTAGACACATTACTATTTTTTAACTCTTTGACAGTATTATATGCTTGTGTGAGTGCTTGTACCTTTTGGTAGTCAGAAGCTATTTTCTGAACCTTTTGTCCATAAGACACTGCAGCTTGCTGAACACGTAACACATCTACTGGAGCACTAGCTGCTTGAACATCATTCAAGGAAATATTAATTGATTTTAGCTCTGCTTTTGGAGCTGGGCTTGGAGTCCCGGCTGAACCTGTAGTTGGAGTCGGAGCTGCCTCTGCAACACTATAGGCTACTTTAAAAGTCCCACCCGTCTTCAAATCAATTTCTTGACCAAACTCAACTGGTGTACCATCATAAGTGACTGAGTGAACTGTCACTCCTGATTCAGCTTTCCATGATACCTTAGCCTTTGTTCCTGTTCGTCCAACAGCACTCGTACTCGTGATTGCCAGATCTTCCAAATTCTTCAAATCAGTCGAATTGATTTCGTCACTAGGCTCTTTGATTGTTTTTAATTCAGTATAGTTTACAGAAGGAATTGTGATTGGTGTCATACCAAAACCACTAAATTCTTTTCCACTAAAGTCTTCTTTGGGTAATTCTGAGATTGCAGAAGCCAGCTGCTCTTTTAGAGATTCCTCAACCTTCTCTAAATCCTTATTTGCAGCTTTATCCAAAAATTGACCGAGAGTGATATTATTCTTCTCACTTGTCTCATAATAAGCAGCTAATTTTTCATCGACAAAGTTACGAATATCCTTTTTATGATTCTCAAACTTGGTTCTTTCATCTGTTAGATTGGTCTTTAAAGTAGCAATCTCTTCGCTGATATTATCTGCTACTTTTTTATAGTAAGCCTCAACTTCTGGTGATGTTCCATCAGTGGATGCTGGTGTTCCATCTATATTAGAAGTCAGAATACGTTGAGCTTTAATTAATTCCTTATAAGTTTCAATTTGCTTCTGAACGTCTTCTCGACTCTTAGAGATGAGTCCAGTGATAACATCCGCATGATTTTTCTTCTCAGTATCCCTATTCTTAAGCAGAGTGCCAAGCTTTTCACCATAGGCAATCTGTGAAACGTCATAACGACCAAAAATCTGAGAATAACTATCCAAACCTGTCTTTAAAGCACTGTTGGCGTCAACAGAGGAACTAGACATACTATAGAGAGTTGGGAAAAGATTTTTAGAGTTGATAGCTGTCCCATATAAGTTCGTACGATAGTTTCCGATATTGGTCGCTTGTATCTGTGAGCTAGCTTGGACATTCTTTTGAGCAGTGTAAAGATTGTTCAAAATACTAGCCATATACATATCGACTAACTGACCATTCAAATCAGCAACAATGTCTTTCGCTAGTTTATTTGCATCATTTTCTACTTGCAAATTTCCTTGCGCATTCACCTTATAATTAATGGTTGTCTTATCAACATTAATGCTGTTAATATCGAGTATTTTTTCAGAAAAGTCACTAGGAATTGTTAAAACGAGTTGGTATTTTCCACTTTCTAATCCAGTATCTGCAGCTCCACGAGGGACAACAGACCAGTTTTGTGAATTATCACGCTCGATATTTTTTACATAACTAGCACCTAGATTGTATTCTTTTGTATCTACGTAGACAGGCTTATCTTCATTTACAATAGCCACATTTAATTTGGTCTGTTGATTTGCTTTTGCACTATTCTCATTATGAATAGTCGTATTTTTTTGAACTGATAGATTCAAAAAAACCATCAATGCCAGCAATCCTAATGCCAACAGACTACTTCCTACATATTTATAAATTCTATTCTTTCCCATTTTAGCTTTCAATCATATCCACCATAAAAAATAGGAAGGCTCTCGCCTTCCTAAAGCCATTTATAACAAATTAAATTTGTGAAGCAAGATCTTGGTCGTTTTGCTCAACAATTTCAGCAACTTTATTCAACTGTGCATTGATTTCATCAAGCAAAGTTGCAAATTCCTCAATTTTTGGAGACAATTCTGTAAATTGGCGATCAAAGCTCTCAAAAGCTGCACCCTTCCAGTTGTCTCGGATAGTATTTTGCTCTTGAGTCAATGTACGAAGTACTTGTCTTACTTCCTCAGAACCTTGAGTGTACTTTTGAGCAGAGGTGCGCAATTCTTCTGTTGTTAATTGAATTAAAGCCATGTGAAACTCCTTTATATTAATTTATGACCTCATTATATCAATAATTTGCCTCAATTGCAAGTTTAAAATTCATTTTTTATTCTATTTATAAAAAAACAAGAGCTATTTCCATCTAAAAACTAGTAAGAAGGATTAAATTATCTACTTTTCTTGTATAATTACTTCTTTTTTTTATCTATAATAACAAACTCATATCATCCTTCTTTTATAAGGTATATTTGTCAAACGTTCTTTTCTTCTAGCTTTCTATGAAAGTTTTTATTCTCTTGATGACGAGCTTCCAGCACATTCTCTATACGACTCTTATAAAGTTGATGATAGTTATCCAAATTGTTCTCTATCTCAAAGATATATGGTTGAATTTCAGCAAAACTACTGTCTCTGCATGCATAGGAAAGCGCCTCTAGGAGATGATCCGTCTCCCTACTAAACTTGTGGAAATCATCATCCAAATCCATCTCCAAACGCTCTAAGTCTCGTAATTTACGATTATGCTCATCCTCCAGTTTCTGAAGTTCCTTTTTATCCATCACAAGTTTTCTCCTAGTTTTTGATCGGACTCTGTAAAGTAGGGGTTTGCAAGGTCTGTGTCAAGTAAGTTTCGGCAGCATCAGCGGCCTTGCCCTCAAATCCACCCTTAATATTGTTTACATAAGTCTTAGAGGCGTACTCTTGCATATCTGAGGCTGCTTCTTGCAACTTTTTAGCTAACTCCACTCCTTTAGCAAGGATTGACAGTTCTTTTGCAGTTACCAAGACCCTGACTGCTTGGCGTTCTTGTTCCTTCATTCTTTCTTTGAAGCCTCTGTCGAGTTGCTCTCTTGTAATTAAAGTATCCTCATCCGTTAGGACTAACATTCTTTCCCCTCCATGTTTGTTTTACATCCGCCAATAGATTGTTAAAATCTTCAGCACTATTTGTATCTATGGTTTCAAAGGAACCACTAGCTTTAACCAGGCTTTCCCCTAGTTGCTCGATTTGTGTCAGGAAGGATGTTGCTGCAGTCTTCGTGTCACTTGCAACGCCTTCATCCCAAAAGCTTGTTGTGTCAAAACCAGAAAGTAGATTTGTAACTTCTGAACTTGACAAATATCCAACCATGTCAAACGCTGTCTGTCTTGTTTCTTTTATCATGTTTTGAATATCTTCCTTAGCATCTGAAAGTAAGGTTTTCACAGATTTAACTTTGTCTTCCATGTCAAAATTTGCCAACTGGGCTGCTGTCTGAAGCAACTGAGCTCGGACCAAAATCCTCTTTTCTCCTGTAAGATTACCATCTCTCAGTTGTTCCTGATAACGAGGAATAGCTTCTCGATCCCATTTTATCGATTCTTTACGAGCTTCTTCGACAATTTTACTATACTCTGTTTTAAAATTCTCATAAAAGCCATATCCGATAGCTGCCTTATTTACGATTTCCCCCCTCATAATGGCATTTAAAACATTTGAGGCTACATTTTCATCAACTCCTAGATTTCTTAAAACATCCAAGGTTGTCGCAATTAATCTAGCCAACTTTTCACCTGCCCTGAGCAATTCTGGGTGAAAATCCTCAGACGCAGTCAATAAATTTCCCTTTCCATCCGATTGGAAAACACCAAAGTCATGGGAACTTTCCGGATCAGTAATCTGGGTATAATGAAGGGGGACAAGGACATTGACTTTACCGACGGGTTTTTTAAGAGGTTCATCGGAGTCCCCAGGTAATTTGGTAATGGTATGCTCACGATTGAGCATACCCACGACATCAAAAGGATTGACATAGTACTCTATTTTTTCGCTAATCTTTTTGATTTTCTCATCGCTGAGTCCCATTTTCTTTAAACTCTTTGTCGTGTCCGGGCCGTCAAAGAGGACGACTTTGCCGATTTTCTCCAGTTCTTCATCAGTAAGGCCAGCTACCCCTTGCGCAGAGACAATGGTTCCTAGGGAATGAGCTGCAATGTCCATCGTCGCATTTGGAGCCTTTTCGCGCATCTCAGCGATTTTCGTTTTCATTCCTACTGTTGCTAACTTGGCTTGCGGCGTATGGATATGATTGAGCGCAAACTGAGCATCGTTCTCAACCCAGTCGTTCCAATTTTCTTTACTGATGGCATCACTGCCGCGGATAGTCATATAAGTTTTCGTAGTATCATTAGTCAAGGTAGGCGTATCCGTTAAGTAGTAGGCACTGAAACCAGCTTCATCATCAGTTAAGAGTCCTTTTTGATACCGTTTGTGACGAATATCCTGCCTCATCCCATTCGCATCAGGAACTGGTATCGATGTAACTTTATAAGTATCTCGCAAATCAGGATCCGGCTGCAAGTAGACCTTACCGTCATGAGGAAGATGTTTACCTCCGGGAGTGATTTCCCATTCTTTTTTTCTTTATTATAAAATTTATTATCTCTAGAGAAATCAAACAGCTGATAATCAAGAGCATTGTTATCTGGCGGAAAATTATTGGGACGATATGTATATGCGGATTGAGCTAAATCCGCATAAAAATTATCAAAGGTTTTTAAATTACTATTAGTCATAATAATACCATCCCCCGTCCCTATAAATTCTTATTGGTTGCATTTCATAAATTCCAAATTCCTTTGGTATGCCATTAGCATCATTGTCTAAAGAAAATCCAACCATAAATTTCGTTTTATCATTATTATTTACCTTTCCTCTAAGTGTCAACATATAGCCTCCACCTTGAGGAGTTCCATTTCCTACCTGACCAACCTTCATACTATCCCAATCAAACTGAACACTTTCAACTTTAGGACTTAAAGCTTTCACAAAATCAGCCATATCCTCTTCATGCTCCTTCAGATATGCCAACTGCTTAGCCCGTGGGCTCAGAGTTATTCCTCCAAATAGATTTGTTTTCTGTGCCATCCATGCGCCTCCTCCAAATACTACAAGAGCTAAAACTAGCCAAAGTAAAGTACGTTTTTTCATCTTTTTCCTCCTATATAGTGGAATCTAAGTATATTATATCATGAATGTAAAAAAAAATACTTTTAGCAAGTATTCTAAGTTAGTAGAGAATGAGTGAGGGATTAAGCTATCATAAAAGTTGTTATAATCTTTTAGATTACTATCCGTCATACTTGTCCCAACCTCCATTTTTTAACACTCTAGGCTGATTATACATGCCAATCCTATCTATTGAAGGTACATCATTTTTATTTTTTAATCGAAAATCTATTGTAAAGTCAGAATCCTTTATATGATTAAAAGAACCCTTCACTGATAGATTATAACCTCCCCCCTGTGGAGTTCCATTCCCTATCTGTTCAACAGTTAAACTATTCCAATCCATCTGAACAGATTCTATCTTTGAATTTTTAGACTTTACAAATTTTACAATTTCTTCTTCATGTTCCTTTAAATAAGCCATCTGCTTAGCCCGTGGGCTCAGAGTTATTCCTCCAAATAGATTTGTTTTCTGTGCCATCCATGCGCCTCCTCCAAATACTACAAGGGCTATAACTAGCCAAAGCAAGGTACGTTTTTTCATCTCTCTCCTCCTATATAGCGGAATCTCAGTATATTATATCATGAATGTAAAAAAAATACTTTTAGCAAGTATTTGAAGTCAGTGGGGAATGAGTACTGTTAAATTTGAGTAAAAATTATCAAAATTTTTTAAGTTGCTATTACTCATATATAAACCATCCACCATCTCGTAAAATTCTTATGGGTTGCATTTCAGAAATCCTCTCAAGGTTAGGCAAGGAGTACCCGTCATTATCCAAAGGAAATCCAAGAGTAAAACTGCTTTCCTTTATATTGTTTATACGCCCTTTAAATGTTAGCATATAACCGCCTCCTTGAGGAGTTCCATTTCCTATCTGACCAACTTCCATACTATCCCAATCAAACTGGGCACTTTCGACTTTAGGATTTCTAGACTTTATGAAGTTCGCCATCTCCTCTTCATGTTCCTTTAAATAAGCCAACTGCTTAGCTCGTGGGCTTAG
>NZ_KV818067.1:86073-86561 GCF_001814835.1 Streptococcus sp. HMSC072D07 | reverse complement strand
CTGCTTAGCTCGTGGGCTTAGAAATAAATTTGCTTCTTTCGCCATCCATGCTCCGCCACCAAATACTACAAGAGCTATAACTAGCCAAACCAAGGTACGTTTTTTCATTTCTATTCTCCTAAACAAGTTATATATGAGTACTAGTAATCGTCGTTTTTAATTAGCTACTCGTATAAAAACCACCCACCGTCTCGTAAAATTCTTATAGGTTGCATTTCATAAATAACCAGTTCCTCAGGTACTTCATTTAAATTTCGTTTTAGAGGAATCCCTAGTGTGAATTCAGTATTCTTATTGTCATTGATTCTACCGTTCACTGTCATCATATAACCTCCACCTTGAGGAGTGCCGTTTCCTACCTGACCAACCTTCATACTATCCCAATCGAACTGGACACTTTCAACTTTAGGACTTAAAGACTTGACAAAATCAGCCATATCTTCTTCATGTTCTTTCAAATAAGCCAACTGCTTAGCTCGTGGGCTTAG